>JAFGVU010000124.1 GCA_016937855.1 Bacteroidales bacterium
CTACAGTGGTAAATGCCGATTGAAATTATTTTTAGTATAAACAAGCGCAGCGTCGTTTAGACTATTAAATAATTCATTTCGGTATTAATACAACGTGCCATTAAGAATGGCAGAACCATAATAATAAAACCTGTATAACCCTGCAATTATTTATATATGTTGTAAATATTTGCAATAATCTGCTAATTCATATCGGATTTAATATAATTTTAAGCTTTTTGGTAAACTATTTGCAAGGCCATTCTCAAAATTTTTATTTATTTTAGCATTCAAATTATTTTAAGCTTATGAGGTTTCATATTTTTAGTATTATTCAGATTGTTTTAATCGTTTTCTCAGTTAGTGTATTTGCTCAAAACAACGACGCCCCGTACTTTATTTACGAAGAGGGGGCACAGATAAAAATTGGACACTTTAACAAGAGGCAAGTCCCACAAGGTTACACAATTTACACTGTTACAAATGTTATCGAAACAGACACTGCTGATTATATCACAATAAAAGCCGAATCTCTAGACCCGTACGAAAAACCTTTAAACTCATCGGAGTTCGAGGCTGTTTACTTCGATGGTCAAATCTCTTTAGACAAACTTTATTTAATTCCGGTTGACACATTAGCAAGCATAGAAGAAAACGATTGGCATATTAACGGAAGAGACTTTATAATGCCAGCCTTTATGGGAAATGGCATTGCACTAGCAGCTGCTTATATTGAACTGGAAACCGATGACAATAAGTTTTTTAAAGTTTCAGAATTTAGTCGTATGGTTGACAAATTCGAAAAGTATAAAACAAAAATCGGCGAATTCGAAACTTGTGTTGTTTCTTCAAAACTCGAAATGCAATTTTCCGGAAACGAAATATATACAATTTACACTTGGTATTCGAAAGGAATTGGTCCGATTAGAACAGATTATTACAATCAAAAAAGAAAACTTGTGAAATACTCCGAGATTGTAGAAATTGTTTTACCAGAAAAATCATAAACATTTAAACTATTTATAAAATGAAAAAAGTAATTTTTATCGCCCTTTTAGCAATTTTGTCAGTAATTGCAGTTATATCATGCAAAAACAACAAAACCGACATTTATGGCGAAGACGTTGTTGTAGATGAATCGGGTATTGAAATGACTTTTAAAGAGATTAACGAAGATGGTGATGTTATTGTAGAAATTGCTAATCACATGAAATCTGACTTGCAGGAGTTTTATGCGAGAGCAATTTGGCTTGATGAATCAGGCAACACATTCGAAGGTTGGGGTGGAGAACCTGACGATATGCCATTTCAACAAATTGATAAAAACATGATTTTATCGGGCAAAAAAGATGACTTTAAAACAATGCTAAATATAGAGAGAGCTCCCGAAGGAACTAAATCTGTTGAATTTAAGATTATTTATGCAAAGTTTGAAGACAAATCTGAGTGGAGACCTGAGGAGTAATCATAATTGAAAATTAGCAATACAAATTTTGATTCTACCAACCAAAGAGACCTTTCTTTCTGGGTTTATCTTTATTAGTAGTTTCTTTAATAATATTTGATGAATCGGGAATAAGCACTTCCCTGATTTTTTCCCAGCCCAAAAATCCACCAACATTACGATCGTCGATAAAAATATCGGCATCAACTTTTCTACTAATATATTTATTAAACTCTTCGTTTGGATAACTTTCATTTACTGCATAAAACATAATTCCGTGATCGAGACAAAAATCTACAGCAGCTTGTAAATCAATCCCGTCACGAACGGTCCAAAGTATAAGTTTATGCCCTTTTTCCTGAAGCTCTCTCAAGACTTCAAATGCACCCGGAATTATTTCGCCAATATCGGGATATCTATGTTCTACAATAGTTCCGTCGAAATCTACTGCAATTCTAAGTGTACTATTTTCTGCTCCCATACTTTACTTTGCTTTATACATATAAGCTTTAGAATTTGCCGAATTAGCTTCTTCGGGTGCTAAAATCATTTTTTCGTCGGTAAGTTTAATTATTCTGGTTTTCGACACCTTAGTTTCGCCATTTAGTTTAACCAGAACAAACTGTCCGTCGTCGGAGATGCTCCAGGTGCCTTCTTTTGTACCTTCAAAACCTTTTTTTAGATATTTTTTTCGCGAATTAAACTGCACTTCGGTCATTGCGATTATTTCAGGCATTTTTTGGCGAACTATTTCCTCATACTCAGGACTAAGATTAAAACTCCCTATTTCAAGCGAGTCAACTTTCCAGGTTCCCTGAATCAATTTTGTGTATTCACCTTTTAAATTGTTTTGCGCAAAAGCTGATATCGATAATACGACAAAAGCCATAATCATAATCATTCTAATTTTATTCATAGTTAGTTATAATTTTATTGTTTGACAAATTTAGTATTTTATGTTTGATTTCCAATTCATTTAAAATATCCGGCATTCTGGTGTAGCTTGTGTCTGTAATAAAAATCTGGCCAAAATTCTTGTCCGAAACAAGTTTTGTTATTACTTTAACACGTTTTTTATCCAGTTTGTCGAATATATCGTCTAATAGCAATATAGGTGCCAGATTTGTTTTTTCCTTGATATAATCGAACTGTGTAAATTTTAGACTAATTACATAAGTTTTTTGTTGTCCTTGCGATCCAAATCTCTTGATTGGGTTACCTCCTAATAAAAAATCGAAATCATCCTTATGCACCCCAACACTGGTATAACCCAAATATTTGTCCTTAGAAAGTGAAGCGTTTAGCTGTTGAGTAAAATCGCCACTCTCGAGCTGCGAAACATATTTAAGACTAACACTCTCATTATTATCTGAAATCATATTATAGTACTTCTGAAAAATAAGACTAGTGTCGTCGGTAAAGCTTTTTCGCGAATGATATATCTTTGCGCCAAATTCTACCAGTTGCATATCCCAAATTTCGAGCTCCTCATGATCTAAAACTCCGCTCTTAAATGAATTTTTTAAAATATGATTTCGCTGTTCCAGAATTCTATTATATGAAATTAAAGTTTGTAGGTAATTTCTATCAAATTGCGAAATAATTGTATCAACAAATTTACGTCGCAGTTCGCTACCACCATGTATTAAATTTGAATCATATGGCGTTGTATAAACTACAGGCAAGAATCCTATATGTTCACTCAACTTTTGATACTCAGCTCCATTTTTCTTGAACGACTTTTTTTTATCTCTTTGCAAAGCGCAGCTCACTTTCTCATCATTTTCGAGACGGATAAAATCGCCATTTATGAGAAAAAAATCTTCGCTTTCCTTTATATTTTGACGGTCGCTTAAATTTACAAAACTCTTACAAAAAGAAAGATAATGAATGCTGTCAAGAATATTAGTTTTTCCAATTCCATTATCGCCAATAAAACAATTGATTTTCTCACATAATTCTATATCGAAAGATGCGAAATTTTTAAAGTTTATCAACGACAATTTCTTTAAATGCATTTGTTAAAATATTTATTTACAAAACTAATAAAAAAACATTAATCATTTTATGCAATCAGAGCAAACAATATAACCTAAACAAATGAAAATTAAACTTTTTGAGACAACAACAACCCTCAGAAGCTGCAAAAAACATACACATACCCAATTTAAAAAATATTTTATCGTAAAATTGAAAAAAAATTGACCTAATATTTAGAAATTCGATTAAATAGATTAAATTTGCAGCCTTAAAAAATGAAATTCTAAGTAAAAATGGCAAAAAAGAAAAAAAATACACCGGAAAGTGATGGGTTTAAGTCAGTAGAATCAGCGTTAAGTAGAGCGGAGAATTTTATTGAAACCAATCAAAAAGCTTTTATTTATGGCTTGGGTGGTGTTTTAGCAGTTGTTTTATTGGTAATCGGTTATTACAAATTTGTAAGAGAACCAAAAATTCAGGAAGCTTGGTCAGAAGCTTACAAAGCGGAGTTTTATTTTGAGCAAGACTCTTTTAATCTGGCATTAAATGGCGACGGAGCATACCCTGGTTTTCTTGATATTATTGATGATTACGGAAGAACTCCAATGGGAAATGCTGCTGAGTACTATGCTGGCGTTTGCTATATGCGTTTAGGCGAATTTGAAACTGCAATTGAGCACCTCGAAGATTTTAAGAGTAAAGACCCTATGGTTGGTGCCATGGCAATAAATCTTATTGGTGATGCAAACATGGAGCTTGGCGATTTAGACGAAGCTTTAGAACACTATCTTGATGCTGCAGAAAAGGCAGAAAACGAATTTTTGAGTCCAATTTTCTTAATGAAAGCAGGCCAAACATACGAGATGCTTAACAACTATCAGGAAGCGATTAATATTTACAAAAAAATAGAATCTGATTATTTTGACACACCTCAGCAACGTGAAGTTGAAAAATACATTAAACGCTGCGAAATGAAACTATAATTTAAGTTTATTAAAATAATTTAGGGGCTTTTAATAGCCCCATTTTTTTATAAGAATATGGCAAGCGAATTAAAAAACTTATCGAATTATACCGAAACCGGGATAGCAAGACAAACACCCGAAAAAGATTTACTTATAGGTATTGCCGTTTCGGAGTGGAATCAAGAAATCACTGCTAGTCTTGCCCAGGCTGCAATTGATACATTAAAAAAATATGGTTTTTCAGACGATGATATAATCTTAAAATCTGTTCCGGGCAGTTTTGAGCTACCACTTGCAGCACAGTTATTAATCGACAATGCTCTTGTAGATGCCGTAATATGCTTGGGTTGTGTTATTCAGGGTGAAACCCGACACTTCGACTTTGTTTGTTCAGGTGTTACACAAGGGATAATGAATTTAACCCTACAAACAAGTGTTCCGGTATCTTTTGGGCTACTTACTACTCAAAACCAACAACAAGCAATCGACCGCGCAGGCGGAAAACATGGGAACAAGGGTGTCGAAGCAGCAGTTGCCGTTTTGAAAATGATTCAATTAAAAGCCGATCTTTTTGAACTTGAAGAAGAATAGAACAATAGTAGTTTTCGCCTTAACTCTTTTGCTTTTATCTTGTAATGTAAAAAATAAATGGGAAAAGGCAAGGGTTGTTTTTTATGATGACTTTGAAAAAGAAATGTTTATTAAGGTAAGCAAACATTCGTATTACAATTTTATAAAAGCAAAAGATGACATTACCTCAAAAACACTTATTTTAATTCCAGAAGAAATAAAACTTGTTGAGTCGTCAAATAATAAGTACATGCGATTATATTTTGATGAAGAAACCTATGGTATGGAGTCGTACAGTTTTGGCCACAGTTTAGGTGGTGATGAAATTATGATTGCCCAAACAAAATATCAAGCAAAAACATGTGCATGTAAAACGAGTGGAACATACTTTAAAGGATACTTTCTCGTTTATAATGACAGTGTAATAAAAATAAAAACCGATAACAAAGATAATGTCTATAATCGGGCTATGATCTATGAATTTGTCGAAAAACATAATGTTATTGGTTTTACAAAAGATATAAATACAATTACAGACATCATAAATTTTTTAGAAAATATCAACAATTAACATTTATAACAATCTGATTTACAACAACATAAAACCACCAGGAAAGTAAATTGTTAATAATGTTAAAAAGTCGCTTGTTTAAGTGCATATAAATTAATGTAATTATTGTAATTTTGGGGTCTAATAAAAAAATAGGAAAATGGGGAAAATCATTACATTAGCCAATCAAAAAGGTGGAGTTGGAAAAACAACAACAGCAATAAATCTTGCAGCAAGTTTGGCTGTGCTAGAGCACAAAGTTTTGGTAGTTGATGCCGACCCTCAGGCAAACGCAACTTCTGGCCTAGGATTTGATGTCAGAAATGTTAGAACCGGACTTTATGAAACATTAATACGAGACGAAGATCCCGAAAACGTGATACTATCCTCAAGCATTCCGGGACTAGATTTGCTGCCCAGTCACATCGATCTAGTTGGCGCCGAAATAGAAATGTTAGATTTGCCAAATAGAGAGAAGGTTCTAAAATATGTCCTCGAAAAAATAAAGGACAAGTACGATTTTATTTTAATTGATTGTTCACCATCACTAGGTTTAATCGTTGTCAATGCCCTAACAGCTTCCGACTCGGTTATGATACCTGTGCAGTGCGAATATTTTGCGCTCGAAGGTCTAGGAAAACTGCTAAATACAATTAGAATTGTTCAGGGTCATTTAAATCCGGAACTTGACATCGAAGGTTTTGTCATGACAATGTACGATTCGCGTCTTCGTCTATCGGATCAAATACTTGACGAAGTAAAAAAACACTTCGACAAAATGGTTTTTGAAACAATTATACACCGAAATGTAAAATTAGGTGAGGCTCCAAGTTTTGGGCAAACAATTTTTGATTATGATGTGAACTCAAAAGGAGCTGTTAATTATCTTAATCTTGCCAGAGAATTTTTGCAAAGAAACGGCATGACAAAAATCAACGAAGAAGAAAAAATAATAAAATAAAATAAAGGGGGAATTTTCGAGAAACTCAAAAAATTGAGAATTGATGAGCGCGCAGGCCTCCCTTCAGGGACGCAGGGGCGCGGCGGGAAAAAAACTCGAAAAAGTAGGTTTAACAAAAGAAAAGTTAAAAAAAGAAAAAAAAGAGAGAGAAAAGAGAGAGAGAGAAAAGGAAAATTTTCGAGAAACTCGAAAATTTGAAAAAATAGGAAAATTTTCGAGAAACTCGAAAATTTGTAAAGAGAATTAAAAATGGAGTGTAAATTGAGAATTTTTGAGATATTCGAGAATTGAAGAAAAATTGAAGAAAAAACGATAAATATGGCTAAGAAAAATGCTTTGGGAAGAGGTCTTGATGCTCTTATTGATACTAACTCCGGTTCAGGAAATGAGGGACAGAGGGAGGCTGAGATAAATATTAATCTGATTGAAGCTAACCCTTTTCAACCAAGGACTAACTTTGATCAGGAAGCCCTAGAAGAACTTGCCGAATCCATAAAAGAACTTGGTGTTATTCAACCGATAACGGTTAGATATCTTGAGAATGGAAATTTTCAGTTAATTTCGGGTGAGCGAAGACTAAGAGCGTCAAAACTTGCAGGTCTCAAAAAAATCCCTGCTTACATCAGAACTGCCGACGATCAAGGCATGTTAGAAATGGCACTTGTTGAGAATATTCAACGCGAAGACCTTAATGCAATCGAAGTTGCCATTAGCTATCAACGATTAATGGAAGAATGTAAACTAACTCAAGAAGCTCTTAGCCAAAGGATAGGAAAAAAGCGAAGCACAATCTCAAACTATACCAGGCTATTAAATCTTCCTGCCAAAATCCAACTTGGTATTAAAGAAGAAAAAATATCAATGGGACACGCCAGAGCTTTGATAACAATCAAAGATGAAGAAACCCAATTGATGATTTTTGACCAAATTCTTAAGTATGATTTTTCTGTTCGTAGAGTCGAAGATATTATCCGCGAACTAAATAACGAAACAAAAAAAGAATCAGAACAACCCAAAAAGAAAGCTTTTGCTACGGCCGAAGATTATCAACAGCTCGAAAAGCACCTATCAAACGTATTTGCTACCGGCATAAACTTTAAAAGAACTGCAAAAGGAAACGGCAGAATAATCATACCATTTAAAAATGACAATGATTTGGAACGTATAATAGCAATTCTTGACAAACTAAACACATAGGAATTGGAAAAATGCCTTAAAATAGCGATTGTAATTGTCATATTTACTATTAGTTGGCAAATTTGTTCGGCACAAACTGTTGAAACCAAACCCCGACAAATACATTCACCACGGAAAGCAACAATTTACTCAGCTGTTTTACCGGGATTAGGACAATTTTACAATAAAAAATACTGGAAAATTCCGATAGTTTATGTTGGTATGGGGTCATTTACATATCTCGCAATGCAAAACCAACAAGAATTCAATCGCTACAAAACAGCAATGCTTTTACGACAAGATGAATTAGAGGATGAGTTTGCAGACATCTATAACGATCAGGCACTCCTAAATTTCATGGACAATTACAGGAAAAACAGAGATTTGTGTATTATTGGAACCGTCGTATTTTATGCCATACAGATTGTTGACGCCAATGTTGACGCTAACTTATTTGATTTTGATATAAGCGACGATTTAAGCTTGCGAATTATACCACAACCTGTAAACAATCAGTTTACCCGTACTCCCTTACCGGGTATTGCTTGTACAATTAAATTCTAACTATGAAGAAGACAATATTTATTTTTATACTATTCCAGATATTTGCTTTAAACAGCATTTTTGCTGATAACGACTCGATAATCATTCGCAAAAACGATGGTTACACCATTGCAGATAATCTAGACAGCTTGCTTATGGACTGGTTTTATTATACAGGAAGAGATACTATAACTTTCTTAAAACCAGAAGACAGATTCAAATTTAATACCGATATTTCTGATTCCATTTTTGAGATAAGAGTTAACAATATGGTTACTCCTATTGATGTTGCTTACAATAAAAATGTTCAAAAATATCTTGATCGTTACGTTAAAAATGGGCGATGGATTGCACCAAAATTTTTAGGATTATCTCATCAGTATTTCCCACTTTTTGAAGAGAAATTGGATGCCTATAATATCCCACTTGAGTTAAAATACTTACCAATAATCGAATCGGCTTTAAATCCATTAGCAAAATCACCTGCTGGGGCAACCGGATTATGGCAATTTATGTATAAAACAGGAAAAGGAATGGGATTGGAAATAAACTCTTATGTTGATGAGCGCTGCGATCCTGTAAAATCAACCGATGCCGCTTGTAGATATTTGAAGAGCCTTTACGGAACATACAATAGTTGGACACTTGCATTAGCTGCATACAATGCAGGTCCAGGAACGATTAATAATGCAATCAGACGATCAGGTGGAAAAACTAATTATTGGGAGCTTTATCCCTACTTACCAAACGAAACACGAAATTATGTTCCCGGATTTATTGCAATAGTCTATCTTTTTACCTATGCAGAAGAACATGGATTTAAACCCGAAAATATCCCATTTTACGAAGATGTTGATACTGTAATGGTTAGAGAAGAATTGCATTTTGCTCAATTAGATTCTGTTTTAGGAATTGATATAGGACAAACTCGCGAACTTAATCCACAATACAAACTTGACATTGTCCCTGCAAAGGTTAAAGAATATCCATTACGAATGCGTAGGCAGTACATAAGTAGGTTTATGGAACTCGAAGATTCTATTTATAATTTTAAGGACACATTATTCTTTCAGCCAAAAAATTACAATTATCAGCCCGACGAAAAATATATAGACTATGCTCCTGTTGCAACACAACCCGAAGGCACAGTAGAGCTGATTTACACAGTAAAATCAGGCGATGCAGTTGGACTAATCGCATCTTGGTATGGAGTAGAAACGGCTAATCTTAGGGCATGGAATGGAATATCTGGAAATATGATAAGAGTAGGTCAAAATCTAAAAGTTTATGTGCCCGCAGCACTCGAGTCAAAATACAAAATTGTAAACTCGCAAAGTTTTGACGAAAAACAACGCTCAGTAGGCATTAATCCTACCACGAATAAACCTAAAGAAGAACCTATCGATCCAAATTACGAATATTATACAGTAAAATCAGGCGACAGTCCTTATGGAATATCCTTAAAGTATGATGGTATTTCGGCTGATGATATTCTAAAACTTAATGGAATTACTGATCCTTCGAGTTTAAGAATTGGTCAAAAGTTAAAAATCAGAAAAAAACAATAACACCTATGAGAAACATTGCTGTAATAGCCGGTGGATACACATCTGAAAGACATATTAGTTTAAATTCTGCAACACAGATTCTAAAGAGTCTTGACAAGAGAAAATACAATGCTTTTCTTATCGATGTGCGTAAAGAAGGTTTCTTTTGCAAACTAAATGATACTGAAATAAGACTTGACTTAAACGACTTCTCTGTGACTGTTGGCAGTTCAAAAACAAAAATAGATTTTGCATATATTACTCTGCACGGAACTCCAGGCGAAGACGGCAAGGTTCAGGCTATGCTCGACCTACTCAATGTCCCGTATTCTGCATCAGATCATATTTCATCCGTATCTACTTTTGATAAAGTTCTTTGCAAAAAACTTTTGTCCGGCACAGAAATTTATTTAGCAAAATCGGTTGTGATTAAAGGGAGTAATGCATTCTCTGTAGATCAAATTTGTGATTATGTTGGACTACCTTGTTTTGTAAAACCAAATACAGCAGGATCGAGTTACGGAGTTACAAAAGTTTATGAGAAGGATGAATTTATTAATGCTGTTAATCTCGCACAAACCGAAGACAGCACTGTTATTGTTGAGGAGTTTATTAAAGGAATAGAAGTGTCTTGTGGAATTCTAAAGACAAAAAAGACTGATTATATTTTCCCTGTAACAGAGATTGCAACAAAAAACGATTATTTCGACACAGCAGCAAAATACGATCCAAGCTTAACCGACGAAATAACACCTGCAAGAATTAGTGATAAGGAAACAATTAATGTTCAGGAAGCTTGTTCATTTATTTATGACAAATTAAATTGTAAAGGTATTGTAAGAATTGATTTTATCATTAAAAACAGTAAGCCATACTTTTTAGAGGTAAACTCTATGCCTGGTATGAGTTCCGAAAGCATTGTGCCAAAACAGTTAAAAACTATGAATAAAGAACTGACTGATTTATTATCTGAGATTATCGAAGATTGTTTCTAACTTACATCTACCACAGTCTTTTCTAGTCTAGCCAAAATACCTTTTCACTAAAGCATTAAATTGTTCTTTTTTAATAGGTTTTGACAGATAATCATTGCAACCAGATTGTAATGCTAATTCTTTATCCCCACTTAACCCATAAGCAGTTTGGGCAATAATCACAACATCTTTATTAAAATCTCTTATTTGTTTGGTAGCTCCATGACCATTTAATTGTGGCATTTGAATATCCATAAGTATGAGGTCAACATCAGGATGTTTCTTACAAAGATCCACAGCCTCTACACCATCTTTCGCATAAATAATATTATTAGTGAAATTATTTGCCAAAATTGTTAAAAATTGTTCGGAAACATTATCATCCTCAACAATCAAAACTTTTAAACTCTTACCAACGCTTCTTTCTTCTGTGTCACTATTTCCGATTAATAAATCATCATTTTCTATTCTATTAAATGGGATTGTAAAATAAAACTCTGAACCTTTTCCCTCAACACTATTAACACACAACTCCCCTGCCATCATTTCGACGTAAGCTTTTGATATTGCTAACCCAAGTCCGGCGCCTTGTCTAGCCATTGTATCGATAATATCTGCTTGTACAAATCGTTCAAAAATCACACTTTGCCTATCCTTTGGTATTCCAATACCAGTATCTTTAACAAAAAACTTCAGCATATCCTTTTCAACCAAATATCCAAAATTGATTTCCCCTTCTTGAGAATATTTAATTGCATTCTTAACTAAATTCACCAACACTGCTGTTAATTTATCCTTATCAAGAGAAGCTATAGCAAATTGATCCTGCAAGTCTTTGTGATAACTTAGTTTCATATTCTTAGCCTTTACCTCAGGCTCAAAAAAGTTAAATACATAATCACAGACTCTGTTAAAATTAGTTTCTTTGATTTTAATTTTCATTAGCCCTGATTCAATCTTGGAAATGTCAATAATATCATTGATAATATTTAACATTCGATTCCCACTTTTCTCAATGATGCTGATATACTCGGCTTGCTGATCTCCTGAAAGGTTTGGCGTTTTAAGCAGTTCCGAAAAACCTAAAATACCGTTCATTGGAGTTCTTATTTCATGGCTCATATTTGCTAAAAAAGCTGATTTTAACTTATCGCTTTCTTCTGCTCTTTCTTTGGCTTTTATTAGTTCTTCCTCAGCAGTTTTGCGCAATGAGATATCTCTGGTAACTCCTTGAATTCCGATAGCATTCCCGTTTTCGTCTCTGATAAATGAAAGATTTATACTTACCCAAATAGGTTTCCCGTCGGCAGTTAAATGCTCCACGTCAATAATTCGTGACCTGTCTCTATCGCAATCGGGGTCTTTCTCATTCTCCAGTTCAATTTTCAGTAGGTTCAGGAGATACTCTAAGTCCTTTGGGTAGAATTTCTTGCTAAGAGGTCTTTTCATGTGTTCCTCCTGAGTTTCCCCAAAAAGTCTTTCTACTGATGGGCTAACATAAGAGACATTTATATTTAAATCGGATGTCCAAACTACATCGGAAATAGAGTTTGCAATTTGACGATAACTTTCTTCACTTTTTCGGAGACTTTCTTCGATTTGTTTTTTATCTGAGATATCCTGAAAAGCACCTTGTACTTTATAAATTTCGCCCTTTTGGTTTTTAACAGCCTCTCCAATTGTTCGCACCCAAATTCTTTTACCACTAGCGGTAAGAATTTCCATTTCCTCGTCGTATGGAGTGCCATATTTAGCACAATTTGTAAAAACTTCGGTAATTTTATCCCGCCACTCAGGAGCATAATAGCTTATCCCATCTTCAACAAGTGGAGAATAGCCTGGTTCCATCTCATGAATTCTGGCTACCTCATCAGACCAATACGAACGATTCTCACTAAGAAGAACATTCCATCCTCCGAGCTTAGCTTTTTCTCCAGCAATTCTTAAAAGGGCATATCCTTGATCAAGTTTTTGCTTGTTAATGACTTCATCGGTAGTATCGTTATAAATTGAGACTATTTGTCCGGTTGGTAATTTAAATACAAAATTCTCATAATAACTTGAGAACTTTTCGTCAACATAAATTTTACTTTCAAAGAACTCAGGTTTTTCGGTTTTCCATACTTTATTAAAGACATCAATAAGTCCAAATTCATCGATATTTGGTCTCAACTCGAAAAGACTTTTCCCTATGACATCAGCTAAGCTAAGCTGCTCTATTTCCAAGCTAGCATTATTAAAGTATTTAACAATATAATCTTCTCCTTTTTTTCCATCGTTTACAACATCATAAATTGCTGCTCCGCTCGGCATGTTGTTGAACAATCCATATAACAATGCCTGACTTTCTTTAAGCTCGTTCTCGGCTTTTCGCAATTCAGTAATATCTTGCAAAATACAATGAGTTTGTCTAAAATTATTATCACTATCGTAGCCTATCTTGCCATCGAAAGCAATATAAACTCTATGTCCTTTTTTGTGATACATCTCGAACTCGATGTAAACCTGACCTTCTTTTTTAAACACAGGAAATTGTTTTTTAAACCCTTCGACAAATTCCTCGCATAAAAAATCTCCGAACCATTTTCCAATAACTTCGTCACGTTTATATCCTAATGTATCAAGCCACTTTTGATTGACTTCGATAAAATTACCTTTACAATCCAAAGCTTGATAACCTAATGGTGCATAGTTAAACAACATATGAAACCTTTGCTCACTTTCCTTCAGAGCATTTTCGGCCTTATATTTATCAGTAATATCGGAAAAAACGATAACAACACCTGAAATATGTCCATCTCCATCGACAATTGGCGTAGCGTTTTCGGAAATAATGCACTCTTTTTCTCCTTTTGCAATTAGCTTTACTATTTTTTTTACCCCAGCCTCATTTTTTTCCGAATTAAAAACTCTTTCTATCGGATCGATAGATCTTTCGTTTGTAACAACATCAAAAATTTTGAACACATAGTACAATGGTTTGCCGATAACTTCTTTTGTTTTCCAGCCAAGTATTCGCTCAGCTGCAGGGTTCATGCTGACAATAAGCCCGTTTTCATCAGTTCGGATAACACCATCAACGATAGAATTAAGAGTAACAGCCAAATTCTTTTCTCGTTGTTCTGTTTCTTCTTTGGCTCTTAAAAGCTTGCTATTAGCGTCCTGCAACTCTTCATTGATTGCCATATACTCCTCATTAACGGCAGCATATTCTTCGTTAATTGAAGCCAATTCTTCATTTTTATTAAGAAGCTCTCTGTTCAAAATAAAAATATCAATATGCAATTTAACTCTTAATAACAACTCTTCGCGGCTAAACGGTTTAAAGATATAATCAGTAGCGCCAAGTTTGTAGGCCTCAGCTCTTTTATCATTATCATTAAGAGCGGATAAAAATATTATTGGAATATGAACAGTATTAGAATCTTTTTTAAGTTTTTCACAAACTTTAAATCCATCTAACTTTGGCATCATTATGTCAAGAATTATTAGATCGGGAAGCTCCTTAATCGCAATATCTAAAGCATCTTCGCCGTTATTTGCCTGCATGGTTTTGTAACCATCTGTTTTTAAAATACTAGATAATAATGATAAAATTTCCGGAGAATCATCAACGACCAAAATATTCCCTTTGTAATCCATAAACAGCTATTGGGGTTTTAAAAATTATGAATGCCCGTATATTTACCTAAATGATTATCTTTGCACAAAAATTAGATAAAAATGTCATTAATAAGTTTTATAGAAGAGTTTC
>JAFGVU010000125.1 GCA_016937855.1 Bacteroidales bacterium
TGTTTCTTCCGGCTGTGATCACTTCATGTTTTTCTTTTAAATGGTTCGCCACTGTTTTGCCAATGGTTCCGCTTGCTCCGCCAACTACTAGTATTCTCATATTCATTAAAGCAAAAATCATTATAAAAAGTTCGATAAATGACCACTAAATTTTTTATCCACGATTGTAATTTCAAAAAACGGTAACAAAAAATGTCAGACTATTCTTTTGGTAGTTATTCTAAATATTCTGAATAATAGTTATTTAGCGTAATAATTATTAGATGATTGGTATATTGTTTGTTAACTTGTAGGCGGAAAATAAATAACCATAATTGTTATTTTCAACCAATTTCAGAATTAATCGAACTAAACTCTTTATCATGAGAATCACATATTTTTCCAGCCTGTTATTTTTGCTTTTCTCGCTTAATACATATGCACAGAGTTTTGATGATTATCTGGAAAAACATCAGCCTGCACCAATTCAGAAATTATACCTGCATACCGACAGGCAATTCTATTTTTTAGGTGATACCTTGTGGTATGCCGCTTACCTTGTTGATGGTACATCAAATATTCCGGCAGAGGGGAACAGTAATTTGTATGTGGAGTTAATAAACAACATGGGGGAGGTCGTTCGTCACAGTATATTTACAATGCTTAACGGATTTGGACAAGGATACCTTCCTATCGACCGAAATAACTTTAATGAGGGGTACTATATATTGCGTTCGTATAACGATTATCTTAAGAATTTTGGAGAGGACTGTTTCTTTTATAAAACGTTAAAAATCAGTAACTCTAAAATCAGTTCCGATTCTGCAGATCAATCAGTGTCCTTGTCAGAACAATCGGAAGTTAGTATCGATTTTTACCCGGAAGGTGGATTTCTGCTAAGCGGTCAGGTTAATCAGGTGGCTTTTAAGGTATCAGGATTAAAGGTTGAGGAGAAAAAGGTGTCGGGAACAATTTTCGACGAAAATAATAAAGAGATTAGCCGGTTTTCAACCCTGTATAAAGATATGGGCAAATTGTTTTTCACTGCTGATCCTAATAGAGGCTACAACGTTAAACTGGATGGTTTTCCTGATCGGGAGTGGAATCTGCCCGAAATTCATAACGAAGGTGCTAAGATTGTAGCTACATTAGTTGATTCAGCCTTTGTAAACCTAAGTATCATGCACACCGAATCTTATGCTGATAAAAATTTTTATGTCGCGGTTTTGCATCGAGGACAGGGGCTTTTATTAATAAATGTTGATTCCGAAAAATTGGATAAAATGATAAGACTGTCGAACGATTATTTCGGAGACGGTATTAATCGTGTAATACTTCTGAATCAGGATTTTGAACCGGTATCAGAACGTTTGATTTTTAGAGACAAAAAAGAGAATGTCAGTTTAAACCTTACATTAAATAAAGATTCATTCAGAACACGGGAAGAAGTTGCAATACATATCGCTGCTTCGGATGAATTGGCATACAACGAAAATGCAGCGTTATCAATCGTAGTTGTTAACGATAATGCCTTAAATGCAAAAGGGATCACTCAAAATATTAAATCGTATCTGCTTATCGATTCCGAGTTAAAGGGCCAAATAACAGATCCGGTAGATTATTTCGTAAACAAGGAAAAGATATCGGCTAATTTAAAGCTGGATTTGCTGATGCTTACGCAGGGATGGAGCAATTATATCTGGAACGATTTGGAGAATAAAAAGGCAGAAATCGATAGTACTGATTTTGGTTTAACCATCAGGGGAAAATTAATCGACAGCAAAAAACGGAATCCTATTACAAATTCCGACGTTTTTCTTCGCTTAATATCAAAAACACAATCGGATTTACTTTTTTCCAGTACCAACAATCAGGGTGAATTTGAATTTCAGAATCTGTTTTTTACCGATTCGGCAACCTGCTACATTCAAGGCAATAACAGCAAAGGCAAGCTAAATGCAAGTGCTGAACTTCAGCCCGTAATAAACTCACCTATGCTGAATAAAT
Organism: Bacteroidales bacterium; assembly: GCA_016937855.1. Classification (GTDB taxonomy): domain Bacteria; phylum Bacteroidota; class Bacteroidia; order Bacteroidales; family ML635J-15; genus Bact-19. The sequence goes on from JAFGVU010000125.1 coordinate 1,987, forward strand.
TAAGGCTAAATTCACTAAATCAATTTGAAGATATACCTCTTTCACTTTATCACTTGAATTATAAGAAAGAACAAGCCCTGGATGATTTTGATCCCGACAGGAATACAAGAGTTTTGAAGGATATTGACGTGATTGGCAAAGCGGGAAAAGGAGATGATGGCCACTACAGAATATATAATAATCCGTCAGTATCTCTGACGATTACCAAACAGGATTTAGGATACAAAGGCGTATTTGATTATTTACAGGGAAGAGCGCCGGGTGTACAAGTCGTTGGAGGTCGTGTTATTATCCACGGGTTTTCATCTTTTGGTGGATCTGGTGTTGGAAATGCTGCAAATGAACCGCTGTATTTATTGGATGGAATTGCTATCGACAAAAGCATGGTATCAGCAATAAAAATGTCATCTATTGATAAAATAGAGGTCTTGAAAGGCAATGAAGCTGCCATGTTTGGTACGCGTGGATCAACGGGTGTAATATCAATTTTATCTAAATCGGGCGGATATGTCGATCTGAATTCAAAAGAAGTTCTTGAAGGTTTTTCTCAAAAAATTATGGGATATGCTCCGTACCGCGAATTCTATTCACCACGATATACCAGCGAAAATCTGCGGTCAACAACTCCTGATTACAGGATAACCTTGTATTGGAATCCTTATGTGCCACTTGTCGACGGAAAAGCTTCATTTGCTTTTTTTACTTGCGACGATCTTTCGGAATACACTATTTTTATCGAAGGTATTACACTTAACGGAAGAACCTGTTTGGCTAGTAAACAGTTTGTTGTGGATGCTTTTCAGACTAAATTTAAATGAAAATGAAAGGAGAGAGCTTGTCCAAATGTCATTAATTCACTCGAACTTATAAATACTTCATTTAATACTTCGTAATACTTTTTTTATCAGGTGCCTTGTACAGCAAATATTCCATAATTTAAATGTTTCCATTATCTTTCGACCTACTAAACCGGTAAACTGAAATTACAACCTTCTATATTCTAATTAAGTTGAATCTATTATTTAATCTTTCTATGAAAAAATTGAAATGGCTGGGAGCAGCGCTATTTGTATTATTCTTTTTTACAGCAAATGCAAAAATTGCCGACTCCTTGTTTGTAGCAAATAATTACGACAAGACCGAGTATTTTATTGAAATGCGTGATGGCGTTAAATTGTATACAA
>JAFGVU010000126.1 GCA_016937855.1 Bacteroidales bacterium
ACCGTTCAGGTGGAATGGGTAAAAACCGATAATGGCGGACGTATGCCACAAGCAGTTCCGGGAACCGAACGTTACATTAAGGCAGACCTGGTTCTGTTGGCCATGGGATTTTTAGGACCGGAAGATAAAATTGCCGAAGAGATGGATATGGAACGCGACGCGCGTTCGAATTACAAAGCTGAATACGGCCAGTTTAAAACCAGCATTAAAAAGGTTTTTGCTGCCGGTGATTCGCGCCGCGGACAATCGTTGGTGGTTTGGGCCATTAACGAAGGTCGCGCTGCTGCCCGCGAAGTAGATACTTACTTAATGGGCGACACTGTTTTGCCTTAATAAGGCAATTGTTCTGTAACAAGAGCGATAAAATACGCTCAAACAAAATTTGAAAATTAGCATACACCGTAGTGGACTACGAAATTTTATAGTGCAGTTTTTTCAGGAGTTCCGGCCGGAGAGGAAATTTACACCAATTGTTTTTCAGTGTGAGCCTTAAGCGAAACGGTGAAATTACAATGGTTAATGCCGATTGAAGAGGAGATTTATCTTAGATAAGGCTCGTTCTGATTTCACATCGGTATTATTTATCCGAAACGAAATCACTTTCCCTTGACCTGAATGTGAAACGCCGGTTCTCCTTTTTTCTTGCAAAATTTTAATTCAGAATATGGGCTTCCCGGGAGGGAGGCCTTTTTTTTGTTAACGGTAAATTGTATGAGTAGTGGCAGACTGTGTGGCACTTTCCTGTCAAACCGCTATGCAGTTTAAGCGGGCTATTTACCTTGCAATTTTGTACTGGCACTGCCATTACTTATACAAAATGTTGGGTGCAGTATTTTTTTATTATTCTATTAATTAGCGATAAATCCAAATTGTCATATGATTCAATTAGCATATCTTTTTCACCAGAAGTCAAATAATCGATATTAGGAATTCTCAGCTTTTTTAAAATTTGAGCTTGGAATCTTGGAAATCCACCATTCATTCGAATACCAATCTGTGATAACTGCTCTCTGGTAAAATCAGACATTAAAATGGAAGCTAAGATTTTTAATTTGTCAACTGGCTGCCCTGTTATGTAGTAAAGATTATGATGAGGATAAAATTCACCATTGTCGATAAGCAATTTTTTTATTCCTGCGATATCAGGTAGTAATAATTTTGGTTTTGTAACTAATTCTGGTTTGATTTTATCGATTGTTTTATACCACTTTTCAGGATTAGTTTTTGCTGTATGACGTTGTTTTAGTTTCTCTTTATGTTGTTCTAAATAATGCTTTAGTTTTGGATATTTTTCTAAATTACAAAGATGTCCGTTCTCGTAGGGATTAACTACAAATTGTTTTTTCCAATTGATTCTATCGGACAGCAAATCCTTTGTCGTAACTAATGGCAAGTATCTGGAACTTTCAATTTCATTTTTTTGAGCTTCATGAATAATGAATACTTTGTCTGCTCCTGTAGCAACTCCAATACCAATTTCAAAATCCTGCTCAATAATTCCATTTAAAGCGGAATGGTTAATATTATATTTTAAAAAAATATTTTCCCAAGAAGAATCTGTTGGGTTTTTAATTTTTTGAAATTCAAGAGAATTGAAATTGATTACTTCTGATGACGATTCAAAATAAATAGTTTCCTTTTTTCTGGGGCTGTTCTCAATTGTTGTAACACATGGATAGGCAATAACATTTTCATCAAAAGGCGATGAATTTTCGATGTTTAAGATTTTCTTGAGGTTATAATTTTTGGATATTTCGTCTCGTAGTAATTGTCCATATTGATTATATAACCAGCGATTTGAGCATATAAATGAAAGTAATCCATTTTTATTTAGCAACTGCAATGATTTTTCATAAAACAAAATGTAAATATCTGCCCGGTATTTGAAGGTTTTAAATCTTTTCCGGTACTCTTTTTTATATTTCTCAGGAATTAATTCATGTCTTATATATGGCGGATTTCCAACAATGCAATCGAAATATTCATAAAAATAATGTGTAAGGAAATCAGTATTTATTATTTCATTACCTTCCTGAATTTGATAATCAATAGTGTTCCTTGAGAAGAATTGATTTATTCTGTATATTAAATGATAATAACTTTGTGTGTCAAGTTCTATAAAACGCACATTATTTTTCAATGCTGTGATGAAATCAAACTGATAAGTTATTGAAGAATTATATAGCCTTTTAATTATTTCTAATGCAAATGAACCGTTACCTGCTGCCGGCTCTAATATTCTAATATTATTTAAATTTAAATCCTGACGATAATTAACTTCATCCAGAATGAAGCTTACGACATTTGAACTTGTAAAAACGACACCGTGATTTCTACCTGTTTTTCTCTTTATTTTATCACTTACTAAATTCATTAATTTGTCCTGTTAAATGACCGATAAATGATGAAATAAATAAATCAATAGAAATACTTTGCTCGATATTTCCATAAGAATAATCATCTTGAGACCACAGTAATCCACATTGACTGTAATGCCTTTCAAGCATAAGTTTTTGACACAAAATCTTATATCTGTCAAGATATGATGAATTTTTAAATTCAGGAAAGGCGTTAAAATATGGTTCACTAATTCTTACCGGGGATGTTGACTTTTTCGATTTCTCAACAATTAGGAAATACCCAAGCCATGGTGCTGATTGATTTGGAAATGCCTTTTCTCGGAAAGCAGTCCATAAATCAACTGCACTCCCAAGAGCTTCTTCTGTTCGATTATTGAAATTATTGCCGAATGAACCTACTTGTGATTTGAGTTCGATTACTGAGATTAGTTTCTTATTTGGAGAGATGATAAGTAAATCCCAGTCTTTGGTAGGTCTAAAGAAACCAGGAATAATGTTGCCTTTTAAAAATATACATTCTTCTGGAACTCCTGTGTCAATTGCTACTTGACGAAATAAATTTAGAAAACCATTTAATTGTTTTCCTCCAGTTACAGCGCCTCTGTTTCCCGAATCTTGAATATTCCGGGAACTCTGGCTTGTTAGTTGATTATTCCGTGTTTGCCAAAAGAATTTGATAGCATTATCAATTAAATCTCTATATTTTTCTAAATCCATGTCTTCGGTTTCTATAATAAAACAAAGATACTAAAATAGCTGCACAGTCTTTTTGAATATTGCACCCAACTAGAGTATAACATCACCAAGTGATGTTATTTAAATTATATCGTTGTAAAAGGTATAGTTACACAACCTATATGGTCTGTAAAACGCACTTATTATGTTATTCTTTCTTTTTACTGTTATTTCAGGGCACGTATTCACGGTTTAAATCTTTAGTGCATTAAAGCTAAGCATAATTTTTATGACATTGAAAAAATTGTGTTCGACGAATGTCGTTGTGCCATTCCTTGCCCTACGCAAAATTGGAGCAATGTCAACTTCCCATTTGTTCCCCGGTGCAAAGTTGAAGCAATGTCAACTTCCCATTGGCTCCCCAACGCTCAGGTGGAGCAATGTCGGCTTCCCATTCGCTGTCGGACCCATAGGCGGAAGAATGTCGTTATGCCATTTGCCCAACAGCATATTATCTTCTATAACATAAAAAAATAGTTGCTGTATTTCAATATGTTGTTGTAAATTACTTAACAATAACAACCACCGCACTTTTTCAACCATGTAAAAATGCAAAGGTTAACCAATTACAAACTAAAATTTAAAATTATGATCGACAATCTTAAGTCTACAAGTCGTGTCACTGAAGTTGACGCCGTAAGTATGCGCATGCTTGGCGCTTACCAAACCACATCGCTTAGTAGCGATCCGCAC
>JAFGVU010000127.1 GCA_016937855.1 Bacteroidales bacterium
TACGAAGTTCCTGATATTAAACTTCTAAAAGAATTTGCCAAGCAATGTAATCGAGATATCAATATCAAGGAATCTGAGTATCAACACTCAGCTTTACATCCTGTGAGATATCATGAACGTAAAGTTTATATGTCTTTTGATGACAATAATGATATTTATTTTGTATGTTATGGAGATTCTAGAGGATTTGGGGAGTACTCAAACTACTCAGGTGTTTTTATCACAACTAACAGCCCATCATCTTCTGAGTTTATAATAAGGAAGAAAGACATCTTAGATAAAATGAATCCATTTCTTAAGAAAAGTAGTTTTATTACAACGGATAACTCTTTTAACAAAGCTACTGTAATTCAGGAGAATGATTTAATAACGGCAAAAACACTTTTAGATTTCCCGGAAATAAGATCAATTATTTTGCAAACATTTGACCGCTACCAGTTACTGCAGTTTGGGCTAAATGACATTATGCCTGATTTTGTTCCAAAACTTGCCGGCAAATCATGCTTAGGATTTTACCATATAAACGATTGGATTATTGATGGAGAGGAAATAAAATTCATCTATCAAAACATGGTAAAGATTAAAACGATTTTAAACTTTTGACAACTAAAAATATGTTTGATTTTTTTATATTAATGATAGTTGGATTATCATTCTCAGGTCTCGCTTTTTTTCTAAAAACAAATTTGGGTTGGAAAAAACCACGTAAACCATTTAGCGCATCTCACCGACAGATTTTGGAAGAGAATATTAGTTTTTATAATGCACTTGAACCATCAGACAAAACTCAATTTGAAAAGCGAATTGCTGAATTTATGTTAAACTACAAATTTGTTGGCAGCGATACCCAAGTAACAGATAAGGATAAAATTCTAGTAGCATGTTCGGCAATTATTCCGATTTTTTCGTTTCCGGATTGGCGCTACAACAGGCTTAAGCAAATAATCGTTTTTCCGGACAACTTTAACAGGCAGTTTCAAGTTGGTCTCGAAGATAGTAATATCAGAGGATTGGTTGGTTTTGGCTATATGGAAGGAAAACTGTGTGTTTCCAGAACAGCATTATACTCTGGATTCGAGACATTTGATGACAAGAGGAATACTTGCTTACATGAGTTTATTCATTTAATAGATATGGAAGACGGAGAAGTTGATGGAGTTCCTGAAAAACTGCTACAGCATAAATATACAATCCCATGGATTTTTATAATGAATAAAGAAATAATGAGAATTAAAGCAGGTTACTCCGACATTAATGATTATGCCGGCACCAATAAAGCTGAATTTTTTGCTGTAGTTTCGGAATATTTTTTTGAGCGACCCGAAGATTTCAAATATGAACACCCCAGACTTTTTAATGTTATGAACGAAATTTTCAAACCAAAAAGTTCGATTTTCAGAAGAAAAAGTGTTGAGAAATCGTGAGTTTAAAACTGATTAATTTCGCTCAATTAAATAGTTATCATATTCATCTTTAAAATGATAATAGCCATCAATAATATAACCATTTCGAAAGCTACCCTCCTCGTCTATTTGGAGCAGCTTAGCCGCTAATGGATAGTTTGCATTTATCCAAATTCGAAATTCATTTCCTTCGTCTTCGGTTTTAAATGGCAGATAATCAATAATATCCCCATCATACTCAATCCGTTTATCATAACAGGTATCATTGTAAGCAATAAATAATTTGCAATCCTGTGGTGTCCACCACCTAAGGAATTTTGCGGCAAAGTCGGAAACTCTAAGGCACCCTACACTATTAGCTGTTCCCAACATTCCTCGAGCAACATCGCTAAGGGCAACTTCATGAATTCCATTTCCCGTCATTGCATCAGGATAATCGGGATGTGGAACAAGTAGCATAAAATTGGGCAGCTCTACTCTATTACGATACCTCACCACCCGACTATGTCCGCCGCCCAACTCTTTGTCGCGAAATTCATCATAATAATTATAAAAACGTGAATATTCCCAATGCTTTGAGCTAATTGTATTTAATCCGGCATAATAATACCGATGATTACCAACAGGCATGTGATTAAAATAATATTCATAGCTTGAACCATCTGCATTCGTTCTTTTACCAATATTAAGACGTTTTGCTGATGTTGCAAATTTGCCAATCATAACCAAAGTATCTTCACAAGCTTCACACATTACAATATATTGTCCCGGAGCAAATAAAGAGCTCCAATAAAATGAATAATCTCTCGAAATTGGCAACATTTTATAGTTCCAAACTTGTGTCAGAAAGTTTTTAAATACAGGCAAATATTCTACAGGCATTAAAGTATCTATAGATCGTAAAACAGAATCATAAGCTTTTCCACCATACCTCAAAGAGTCCAGTTTCGATAAAATATCGATTGAAATACTATCAAACTCGTGCAAATGGGTTAAGCTTGGATAAATCTCCTGCAGTTTTCGATTTGTTCCGTCAGGATCAATTACATTAAAATCCCCAACCAAATATCTGTTTCGGTATTTACTCTCGGGAGATAAGGAATCGTTAAATAAATCAGAATAATTAAACCCGACATGTTTGCCCGGTTCCCAAAGAGCAGAATCCTTAATCAAAGGAAGATAGCAAGGATTAATCAAATAATAACCCCAAAGCTCTTCTAAACTCAGTTTTGCTATTGGCTTGGGTTTGTAATTATGTGGTCCCGGATAAAAACTAGTATCAAAATTATGATAAATGGTATCGGTGATAAAAAAAGATTCATAATCGGTTTTGGAAAGATGATGAGAATATGAAAAATAAATAGCTACAATTTCTGCAAACAAGAATAATTTGAACCATTTATACACAATCTTCCTATTCATACCCTACAAATTATCAAAAACAAATCCATTTTTTTTGGTTGATAATTTTTGTACGAATATTTTGATAAATTGTTGTAACTAATTATCCCTTTTCTCGAAGTTTTCAGATTTACGGATTTTTCTTCTTCGCAAGATAAGATAAACTAACAAAACTGCACAAACTGCAAAAAACAGTGCGTACAAGCTACCGATTAAAATTGGGATCCAATCCATTTAAGCAAGTTTTACAGCTGTACCATAAACCATTATTTCAGAAGCACCTTGCATAACCATCGAAGTGGTCATTCGCACATTGACAATGGCATCTGCTCCTAGCTTTTCGGCATCCTGAACCATTCTCGACATTGCTTGCTCTCGCGATTGAGCCTGTAATTGTGTATATTCTTCGATCTCGCCACCGACAATACTATTTAAACCGGCAAAAATATCACGACCAATATTACGCGCACGTACAGTACTTCCACGCGCTACACCTAATATTTCTATTATCTCTTTGTTCGGAATCTTTTCAGTAGTTGTTACTATCATAAAAATACAATTTTGGTTCTTGTTGTTGGTAAAATTACAAAATTTTGGAAAATGTGCTTACAATTCAAGAAAATTCTGAAAGAAATTAAAGTAGCTATATTTTCTATCATCTTTTCTTAAATTGCATATGTTAGGATTTTGATAATATTAAAAAAATCACTTCACCACAAACTTCCCAGACTTCTTGCCCATTTTATTACAACTGGCAACGACTTTGATTTTTGTTCCAGAAACTAATTGCTCAATATTTAAAACTATCTCATGTCCTTCCAAGCTTGTTTGCTCAGTATATTCAATAGTTTTATACTCCTCACCATCAATAAAAATCGAAACTTTATCGAGATAATGTTTAGTGGAGTTATTTACAGGGTGTTTAAAGCTAATTTTCAATTCTCCATTTGACTTATTATAATCTATGATTGGCTTTTGAGGAGGATGTGCCATTAAAGCTCCAACGGAAAAAGACAAAACCAGCGTAATAACAAATATTCTATATTTCATATTTCTTTAATTTAATTGTTACAATGATGAAACAAATCAATATGTAATTATGTTTAAAAAATTTCTATTAAGATTAAGTAGAGATAAGGTTTCAAGGAGATAAGGTTTTACATTGCAGTAAACCGAACCTTATTCTCGATAAACCTTAGTACAAATATATTTCGAAAAATAAGATAATTGCGGGATAAAAATTACAATAACGTAGAGGGTATGATGCATCATTTAATATTTTATCACCATAAATCCCAGCTAAATATTTACTTTTTCTCTTTTTTGACGTTTACATTGCCTGATTAATTTTGTTTTACGATAAATGTTCTTGTCGGCAATGTAAAGTCTGGATACAGCTCGTTTTTTTCTTTCCATCGTCCGGTTTTTAGGACATGGAAAGGTAAAAAAAGCAAATAAGTCTTTTGTGTGTAATTTTTCAAGTATATTTCTAAAAATAAGATTATTGCGAGATAAAAATTATAATAACATAGGGGGTATGATGCATCATTCAATATTTTATCACCATAAATCCCAGCTAAATAATTACCAAGTTTTTGATAAATATTTGAAAAATAATAATTGCCAGGATAACAATATATTGCTGATTATGTTATAATACTATAAATATGCACAATTTTTGTAATTTTGCACAAAACTAAAAAAGATGAAACGTTTAATACTACTAATATTTACCCTGACCATATTTTTTTCTGCTAAATCTGCCTGGATATTAATTCCGATGGATGATAGCCAAACAGACCATTTAAAGGCTTATGGAATTACATATTGGACCTTACAAAACGATGTTGAATCGTGGTGGTTGTTAAACTATAGAGGCGGAAGTTTTATGACAGTTTTTGCAAAAGAGATAGAACGCGAGTGTATATTGCGTGGAGTTAGTTACGAAATTATTGCAGATGGTCAAAAGAATTCCATTTTCAATGAAATTTCTGCTCCATCTGTAAATATGGATGCTGTTAAACTTGAAAAAGCGCCAAAGATTGCAGTTTACTCACCACCGTCAACCTTACCATGGGACGATGCTGTAACACTAGCTCTCACCTATGCCGAAATTCCTTATGATAAAATATATGATTATGAAGTAATGAATGGCGAGCTTGCAAATTACGATTGGTTACATTTGCATCACGAAGATTTTACGGGTCAATATGGCAAATTTTACGGTGCTTATGGGCGAATGCAATGGTATCGTGATCAGCAAAAGCTAAGCGAACAAGACGCTCGCAATATGGGTTTTGACAAGGTATCTCAATTAAAGCTTGCAGTTGCAAAAACAATAAAAGCTTATGTTGCAGAAGGAGGATTTCTTTTTGCCATGTGTTCTGCTACCGATTCGTTCGACATCGCTCTTGCTGCTGAAGGAGTCGATATTTGTGAGACAATGTTTGATGGAGATCCAGCCGATCCTGATGCTCAATCGAAACTTGATTACTCAAAATGTTTGGCTTTTACAAATTTTACTCTTGTTCGTAATCCTTTAGAGTATGAGTTTTCTGATATTGATGTAACTCAAAAGAAAAAAGCAACCCAGGGTGAGGATTTTTTTACTCTTTTTGAATTTTCCGCTAAGTGGGATCCTGTACCAACAATGTTATGTCAAAACCATACCTCAATGTTGCGTGGTTTCATGGGACAGACCACAGCTTTTAATGCAGAATTAGTAAAGCCATCAGTACTTATAATGGGCGAAAACAAAGCTGCGGGTGAAGTAAGATATATCCATGACGAGCTTGGAAAGGGAATGTGGACATTTTATGGTGGACACGATCCTGAAGATTACCGACATTATGTTGGAGATGAGCATACCGACTTATCTCTCCACCCAAACTCAGCGGGATATAGACTTATTTTAAATAATGTATTGTTCCCGGCTGCGAAAAAAAAGAAGTTAAAAACTTAAAATGTTTTGTAATATAGGTTTTAGCCTAAAAACTTTTATTGTTGACTTTCTTTAAGTTTTCTTTTTCTATCGTGTTCGTTAAGAAGAATTTTTCTAATTCTCATAGATTTTGGAGTAACCTCAATCATTTCATCTTCGGCAATATATTCCATTGCTTCTTCGAGTGAGAATTTAATAGGTGGTGCAATAGCAACTTTATCATCTGTTCCCGAAGCGCGCACGTTTGTAAGTTTTTTTGTCTTTGTAACGTTAATTCCGATATCATCCTGACGTGTATTTTCGCCAATTACCTGACCTGCATAAATCTCTTCGCCCGGATAAATAAAGAACTTACCTCTATCCTGAAGTTTATCGATTGAGTATGGAATAGCCGTACCCGTTTCAATAGAGATTAAAGAGCCGTTACGTCTTAAACCTAATTCACCACGCCAAGGACCAAATTCCTTAAATCTGTGTGCGATAACAGCTTCGCCTTCGGTAGCAGTTAGCAAATTATTTCTAATTCCTATTAAGCCACGCGAAGGAATAAAAAATTCAAGATTAGCTCGCTCGTCTTTAACTTCGATATTTAATATTTCTCCTTTACGCTGGGTTACAATTTCAATAACCTTACCTGAAAAATCATCGGGTACTTGAACAGTGAGGTATTCGATAGGTTCGCATTTCACGCCTTCAATTTCTTTAATAATTACTCGTGGCTGTCCTAATTGCAACTCAAACCCTTCGCGACGCATTGTTTCTACCAAAATCGACAAATGCAATATTCCACGTCCAAAAACAGTAAATTTATCAGCAGAATTTGTTTCCTGAACTTTTAATGCAAGATTTTTTTCAATTTCTTTAAATAATCTGTCACGTAATTGTCGAGAAGTCACAAACTTACCATCTCTACCAAAGAACGGAGAATCGTTACTTGCAAAAAGCATACTCATTGTTGGCTCATCGACTTTTATAGGAGTAAGCGCTTCGGGAAATTCGAAATCGCATACAGTATCACCAATATCGAACACGTCAATTCCAAAAAGAGCCACAATTTCTCCGGCATGTATTTCTTTTTTTGTTTTTTCCTTTGCTAATCCTTCAAACAAATACAACTCTTTAATAAATGCTTTGGTTATTGTCCCGTCTGATTTTGCGATTGAAACGCTTGAGCCTGCTTTAATGCTTCCGCGAGTAATTTTTCCGATAGCTATTCTACCTGTATATGAAGAGTAGTCGAGGCTGGTAATTCGCATTTGCAAGCTACCAATTGGATAAACTGCCGGTTTTATAGTGTCTAATATAACATCCAACAAATAACTTACATCTGTTGTGGGTTTATCAAACTCTGGCCCCATCCATGCTTGCTTTGCTGATCCATAAACAGTTGGAAAATCGAGCTGATCTTCAGTAGCATCAAGAGAAAACATTAAATCAAAAACTTTTTCCTGTGCCAATTCCGGATTACAGTTCGGTTTATCAACTTTGTTAACTACAACAATTGGTTTAAGCCCCAACTCAATTGCTTTTTGCAAGACAAAACGAGTTTGCGGCATGGGTCCTTCAAAAGCATCAACAATAAGCAATACACCATCTGCCATATTGAGCACGCGTTCTACTTCTCCACCAAAATCGGAGTGACCGGGAGTATCAATAATATTGATTTTTGTGTCTTTATATCTTACTGAAACATTCTTGGAAAGTATGGTAATTCCCCTCTCCCTTTCTAAATCATTACTGTCCAGAATTAATTCCCCAGGGTTTTGATTATCTCTAAACATGTTAACCTGATGTAAAATTCTGTCAACAAGTGTTGTTTTACCATGATCTACGTGTGCTATAATAGCAATATTGCGAATATCTTCCATATCATAAAATAAGTCCGCAAAAGTAATAAAGTTTTGCGGACTTAGATATGATATTTGCAATTATTAAAAATTAATAATTTATTTTAGCCATCCTTGTAATTTTCTATAATCTCCAACCATCTCTAAGCCTGTTATATTTGTACTGTCAACATAAACAATTTGTCCCTTTTTATCCAACATAGTAATCTTTAGTGTTGCATCTATGCTTTCAGGTATCCTACGATCCATTGAACCTTCTATTGGAGCTTTTAATAAGCCGGTATTATTTGACTTTACCTCGAGAATAAATGCGTTTTTTCGATTCTCAATTCGTATTTTTATTAAATTCGAATCTGTTATTTCCAATTTTAATTTTGTATGTCGATATGTGGCAAAATGATATATTTGATTGTCGTAGTAAAAAAAACCTAAAAAACCAACAAACGATTTTCCCAGCCAAGGAATATCTGCTATTGAAAGCATAATCGAGCTATTGGAGTTATTAAAATTATTGCTTTGCATCCAAATCCAGGATGACGGCATACTAGACCCCCAGTCTTTTTCAATATATGCCTTGCCATTAGAAAAATTAAAGCTTTCATCATTGACAATCAATTCTCCTTTTAGATCATTTGTTAGACACACAACGCCATGATAACACTCCATAAATGGAACAAATCGATACCACCCCATTATTCCAGGACTCAAAAACCTATTAGATTTATATTCAACAGAATTAAACATATCTACTGTTCCGACCACACTATAAGCATCATCTTTCAAGTTAAGAATAATTTTATCTTCGGAGAAAAAATTATCCCCGATTTTTACTGCAAACTCTTTTTTTGAAAATGAAAATTCTTCGATTGGATATGAATAGTAATAAGTTTCAGCAGTAAGTCCGTTAATAACTTGAATAAAGGCATGTTGTTCCTTTCCATCGCTTGACAATGATATTCCGGGAATCACACTTAATATTGATGAGCCATCTTCGGCGACCATTTTAAAATACCATCCTTCGAAATATTGTTTTTTCTCTCTATTACCCTGAAACAAGGCAGCGTTTCCGATTTTCTTTAAGTTATAGAAAGGTAAGTATTTATGATTAGAAAATTCGATTTCCTTTTCTAAATCCTGGGCCTGCACTGAAAAAAACACTAGTGATAATAGCAAAAAAAATATTTGTGAGACAATGCTGCTGTTTTTCATCTGTTTATATTTTATTTTTTTATGTACAGCACCTATCCCTAAAAAATAGAGATGGAATCGCATATAAGATTAGATATCCAATTAAAAGGACCTCAATTTTTTTAGCAACTAATACTTACCTATTGCTAAGAGTAGGCTTTTATTCAGCCTCTTTATGCACAAAAGTTCCATTAACTTTTACAGTTCCAATCATCTCGTCATCGGGTTTCTCGCTATTAACTCCAAGAGTACCACATATCGCATCGTTACTAATATGCTCTATAGTAACACCACCCTGATCCTCCATACCGGCAACCCAATTAAACCATACTGTTCCATAAGCTGTTGACATTGTTACTCTACTCCATTTACCACTTTCATAATCGTGATATCCATAAAATCCCGGCTCTAGTTTCTGTCCTTTACGTGCATTTATCTCAATATTCAAATCTATTTGATCTTCTGTTTTTGATCCATGATAATCACCCGGATTATAATTATACAGTTTTAAACTAACTGTAGAGTCGTTAATCCACTGATAATTAGATTCAATAATATTAAAATCATTTGTACTAAACACCAAAGTATCAGACATTCCGTACATGTAATCTTTAATTGTTACCGAAATTGAGTTTTCTACTTCACATATAGGTTTTTGCTCGTCGGCAGTTTCTGATTTTTTTTCTTCTGCGCCACCGCATGACACCAAAGCAAAGGCAACTGCAATACCGACTAATAATAAGTTCTTTTTCATAATGATAAATATTAGTTAATTTTAGATTTCTTTTTCGACATCAAAAATAAAAATTATTTTTTATTAATTCAATTATTTTTCACAGGACTAGCATCACCTATTACATATTACCTTATACGGACAATATTCACAATTAACTATTTGTTGAGTTTGAGTAAATTCCACTTCGGGATTCAAAATCTCCTGAAACATATTGACTAATAATCCTTTAAGCTCTATAGCAAGTTGAGCATCAAAACAATCAAGTGGTTTTCTATTCATCCTTAACCTAAAGTCATATTCTTTTGAAAGGCTATTTACATTCAGAATTCCAGGTACAACAAGCTTTGAATTGTTTTCAGAATAAATCATTGCGTAAAGAAGAATTTGCAATGGTATTGATTTGTCAGATTTACGATCATGAGAGAACAACTCATTTATGCTTGAGAAAGTAACCGTTGCTTTGCCGGTTTTATAGTCTAAAACCCTATATTTCTCGTCTTTTACCTCAACCCTATCAATAATACCCTTAATCTTTACCGACAAGTCACTATTTGGTATTTGCAAATTATATTCAGCGGTTTCTTCAAGTGCTAAAACTGTAAAAGGCAGGTTTTTCTCATCGAAACTCAACATCTGTTTTACATATTTTTTCACAATCTCAACTATAAGTTTATTCTCATAATTGTCTATTTCTGTTTCGGATTTAAAATCGGAGGTCTGCTCAATTGCAATTCTCATCTGAGCATCGATAAATGTATCTGTAAATTGTTTAAAGTCTTCTTTAATCAAGACTTTACCAATAAATGGCTGATAAATATTTTGCATCAATTGATGAAAAAGCTTTCCAAAAAATGCAGCATCTTCTTCTTCCTCCAAAGTTTCGGATTCACGAATTGCCTCTATATAGCTCAGATAATACTTAAATTTGCAATTTAAATACTCATTTATCGCTTTTGGACTAACACCTTTACGCAGGTGTTCATTAATTTTTGCTAGATTTTCAGCAGTTTTTTTCCCAACTATGCTATTACCGGCATCGATTTGAATTTTATATGCCCTTGCAGAGAAGTCTATTTTCTGATTTAATTCATACTTTATCTGAGCGATAAACCTTGATGCCTCTGATGCGCCCTCGCCTGACTGAGAGCTATAAATCAGTTTTACTTCCTTTGATTGCTGTAGCAAACGATAAAAATAATATGCAAAAATACTATCTTTAAACTCAATAGATGGAAGCTCATAAAATTTTCGCAAATTATATGGAATAAGACTTTGAGAAACTGATGTTTTGGGGAATACGCCCTCGTTAAGCGAAAGCATAATCACCCGATCAAAATCGAGAGATCTGGTTTCTAAAAACCCAAGAATTTGCATGCCACTAAGAGGTTCGCCCTCGAATGCAACATTTAAGCTTCGCATAAAATTGTTAACCAGCTTAACATAGATACTATTTGATTTAAATGCAATTTGTTGATCGGAGATACAATCATTTAATGCAATAAGTCGGGTAATAATTCTATTTAAAAACTCTGCCTCCATAACAAAGTCTTCTATAGCTGAAATTTTTGCCAAAACTAGAGAACAAATCTCAGGCAAATATGATGACAATTCTGATAATGATTGGTTGCGCGGATTAAATACACTTCTTAATAATTCGTTATCTCCAAAATCAGTTTGCTGGATATAAATCTTTTTTTCTAGTATAATTCTATTTTTTATTTCAAATGCCTCATCAGCAAAAAGATACCTGATGAAACTGTGATCGAGTATTGAAAATACATCTTTGAAATAAAATTGAAACTTATTCTCGGTTTTTCGACAATGCTGTTGTAAACTTAGTAAGTGACTGACAAAAGCCGCCGACATAGAATTACGAACAGGAAATCCCATTGACACATTGTAAGACTCAATATCGTCAGGGATTGAATACATAAGTGGGATTAGCAAGTTTTCGTCACCCAAAACAATTGCAGTTTTTTGTGGATCGAAATCTGGTTCTTTCATCCAACTTTCCAAAATATCAGGAATTAGCTTCGTTTGACTTACAAGCGAAGGAGCCATAATAACCTCAATATCTTTTTTAACATTATTGATATTATTAACTATTCCAATATTTTTATACGGAGGATACTTTCTAATATTTTCGCGAATAAATCTGCCAGCTTCCTGATAGTTATCCTTTAGATAATATTGATCTGCATCCCAAAAAAAGCGAGTCTCGGCACTCAATTTTATTACATTTAGAAGCTGTTTTTCACACTTATTTAATGCATTAAAACCTACAACATAATACACTTTTGAGTCGAAATTCAAAGTAGAGACAGACTCTGCCACATCTTTATAAATCATACCTTGATAAGCAATTTTATCTCTGCGAAGTATTGACTTAAACTCGGTATAAATAGAATACATTGCTCTCCACAACTCCAAAAAACTTTGTTTGTGGGCACTAATTTTTGCTTGATTTACATTGTACCAGAACTTTTTGATTATTTCGATTGATTCTTTTTCGTAACCATCAAATTTTATATCTATTTCTTTGATATCAACAACTGTTGAGAACAGTTTTTGAGCATCTACCAGATACTTATCGATATCATCGAAATCTGCCAAAATGATTTCGCCCCAGTAATAAAAATCATCAAATTCTTCTTGGGAGCCAGTAAATTTTATAAAGGTTTGATACAAACGATAAATCAAGGCAATATCTTCAGCAATTACAAGGTCGGAATAATTATAAAAAATATCCTGAATTGGAGTAATTTTAGGCAGCCAAATAGTTTTCCCGGAAAGTTCAATAATACTCTTGCGAAGAAATAATCCTGTTCTTCTATTAGGAACAATAATATCAATTTCACGCATATCTGTTGCATCGTCAAGAATAACTTTTGCAACTTCGCTTAAAAATCCGGTCATATTAAAAACTTTTTGCGATGAGATGAAAATCTGCTAAAGCAATTGCAGCAATAGCCTCGACAACAACAGGTACCCTTAATGCATAACATGCATCGTGTCTGCCATTAATTTTAAAATCATCCATTTTATGAGATTTAAAATTGTAAGTTTTTTGCACTTTGGATATGCTCGATGAAGGTTTAAAATATAGCCTGAATTTTATCTGATTCCCATTTGATATTCCACCATTTATTCCACCGGCATTATTTGTAGCTGTTGCGCCATTTTCGTCAATAAAAATATCGTTAAATTCGGAACCTTTTGATTTTGCTGACAAGACACCTTCGCCGAATTCGATTGCTTTAAGCCCCGGAATTGCGAAAGCCAGATGTGAGATTCCCGATTCTATTGAGTCAAAAAAAGGCTCACCAAGCCCGGCATTTACTTTGTCGATGCAGCACTCTACTACACCTCCCACCGAATCGCCATTATCGATAGCCATTTGCACAGTCTTTTGTATATCTTTATCTCCACCTGCCTCGATAAGTTTTGCAGAGAACTCCATCTGATTAACAATCTTTTTTGCAACAACACCGGCTGCAACCAATGGCAAAGTCAATCGTCCTGAGAAATGCCCGCTACCTAGTGGGTTATTATATCCTTTCGACTTAACTTTTGCTGTAAAATCGGCATGTCCGGGTCGCAAAAATCCATCAAAACTATAATCCTTTGAAATTGTATTATTATTTTGAAAAGCAATTGCA
>JAFGVU010000128.1 GCA_016937855.1 Bacteroidales bacterium
ATCTGCATATAGATTTTGCTCCTTATCATTTTCATTTAGTAATTTATCAACTAACTGGGAATCATGTACAGAAGCATCTGTAACTTCATAATCTATTATTAATTTAGTCTTTAAATCTGCTTTAATATGGTTTTTATTTCCAAAATAATTAACTCCATTTTTTTTAGTCCAACGGGCATCGATATCTTTTTGAACCATTTTATAAGGTTTATTATTCCAAGAATCTGCTGCTGTTCCATACGATATTTTAACTATTTCAAGTATTAAGTTTTTAGAGATGCCCTTATTTATAACGTGATAATTATTTCATAATGTAAATAACTCACATTTCCCAGTTCAAATTATTGATGCTAGCCTCGCGGTTAGAACTCCTTTATTGATAGTGCTCTTCTGTTTAGAATATTTGTTTGAAGAAGGAAATATGATTAAAATTAAAAAGGAGAGGCAAAGCTCTCCCTAGAAAATGGATACACACTTTATTACTGATAATTATTTCACTAAAACCATTTTTTTAGTTTTTGAAACTCCATCAACACTCATTTTATAGAAATACACTCCACTATTTAAATTTGAAGCATCAAATCTTATAGTATGATTTCCAGCTTCTAGATTTCCATTAACAAGAGTTGAAACTAGTTCTCCATTTGAGTTGAAGATGCTCAATTCTACTTTTCCAATATTACTATTGAAGAAGCTAATTGAAGTAGTAGGATTGAAAGGATTAGGATAATTTTGTTCTAATTTAAAATTGTCTGCAATATTTTCTTCTTCTATTCCAACACCTTGAGAAACAACTACATCGTCAATAAACCAGTCATCTATTTGGTAAGAATTTCCTGAGAATTGGAATCCTATATAGAAAGTAGATGACCCGACATGTTCGTTTTCAATTTTTATCGCAAAATTTTCAGGTCCCACGTTTTGAGTATTATCAAATGTATGAACTGCTAACCAGTTTTCCATGTCAGTTGAAGTTACAATTTTACAATCATAACCAACACCATAATAATCAATCATGTGATTAAACACTAGGTGAATACCAGGCTGACCAGTAGTGTCTAATGGTTTTGTAATCAAATATTGTTCACCATTTGTCTGAGGGCTCCAATTAAAGTCAACTTCTGGAGCTGTACCACCAGCATTGTTTGTCGCAGAAGAATTCCAGTTTCCACCTACTACAGTCCAGCCTTCAGGTGGGTAAGTTTCGAAACTTTCAAAAATCAAAGTTCCTGATGGTGCAAATGTTACAGTGTTTGAAATTGATTCTGACCCTGCACCAATAGCATTATTAGCTACAACTGTATAAGAGTAATTTCCAGCTATTGTAACAGTTTGATCTGTATAAGAAGTCCCCATTCCATCAAGTGTTAAAACCTCACCATCTGATCTAGTTAATGTATAGGATGTAATTGACTCAGGTAAGTAATATCCATTATGTGCACCAGTAGTTGGATTAACCCATGTTAACTCTGCTGTTCCATTATTGTTTACAAGAACTAAATTCTCAACAGCACCCGGTACATCTTCACCAACATAAATAGAGTAATTGTTAGGGATACCTTCCCCAATACTATTTACAGCAGCAACTTTATAAACATATAACCCTGCACTTGGCATAGCTGAATCACTATAATTCATTGCTGCACCAACTTGAGGATTATTTAATGTAGTTATTAGATCCACACCTCTGTAAACATTTACAGCGGTAATATCTGTAAGTGCTGACCCGCCAACAGTAACAGTAGGATTGTTCCAAGATAGATCAACATTCATTGCCCCATTTTGTCCAGCAATTGCAGAAAGATCGGTTACAGCTCCTGGACATTCCACATCATACATTTCAGATATGGCTAATTGTAATTGTGACTCAAAACCTGAATCATTATCATCGTAGTAAACTTTATAATCCCTTCCTATTATACCAAATAGTGGTACATAACCATTACTAAATCCACCAAAATTAGAATATAGACCTAAAGATATTGGATAATTTTGATTAGGCCAGTTTTCTGTACAAACCCAATAAGATCTTCCAGACCATTGAGTTCCTGCATCTGGACCATAAGTATTAGTCCATCTTTGTTGTAAGATCGGCGCCGCCGTTCCACAACCACCTCACCACGTTTGACCCCAGAAGATCATTACGGCTTTACCTTGATCTACCTGTTCGTAAATTGATGTTGTTTCCCCATCCTCTGTTGTCCATTCAATATTTTCGCAAACATCTCCAATTGAATATGCTGCGAAAGACATACTTGCCAGTACTAGCAAGAATACTAAAACCAACTTAGACATAATCTCTCCCCAGAATTATTATTAAGTGTATCCAGACTAATAATTAAAATATCTATTTTAAATTGCAACTCAAAAAAAATAAAAATTGATAAAAAAATTTATAACAACACAGTGAAACTTTAAATCCAATACAATACTTTTGCAAGCTTGTTAGATATAAAAAAATCCATAAATTAGATAATTTTATTGTTGCTACTTATTTGTGAATAAATTAACATGGCTATGATTCTATACGGAAGAAAATAAATATGGAGATATTTATGAAACAAATTTTGTTCGTGCTGTTATTGGTTATAGCGAGCCTTTCAGCAGCATATCAGGTGGGTGATGTTGTAGATGATTTAGCAATATCTTGTACAGTTCCATCCACTGGAGAAACATTTGATACTTCTATTTATGAAATAATAGATAGTGGCAAAGCACTTATGATGTTTTTTGGCGCTCCTGTTTGAGGTAGTTGCGTTTCGTCGGTTCCGACGTATCAAAATGCATGGGCTAATACTTACGAACCTGCAGGAACAGCTCTTTTCATATCAACAACAAATTGGCAAGCAGCCGGTATAATTCCATCACAAACATATCCTTGCTCTGAACCGCTTGACAACAATTACGATCTTTTTGGAAACGGCTTTGTTCCATTATTTGCTGTAATTGGAGCTGGATACACTATGTATTATAGCGACAATGGTGTTGATCAAGCATTAACTTTTCTCGATCAGGCTATTATCGATTTCAACTCAATTTATTCTACAGCATCAATTGAAGATTTTGTTATGCTTTTTAACGAAACACAAACAATTGAAAACATTTCTTCATACTTTGAAGAACCAAATG
>JAFGVU010000129.1 GCA_016937855.1 Bacteroidales bacterium
AACAAACCATGAAATTGAAAAAGAATCTCCTTACAATTCTCATACTATGTTTTTCATTTATGAGTTATTGTCAGAATACTCAAAAAGAACCTCTAAAAATAACATTAGACAGCTTATCGAATAATTCGATTCCACAACTTAATGAAAAGGTAGATTTGTCATTAAATAATCTTCCTTTATCTGAATTTGTGCGAACAGTATCCAATCACGTTGGCCTTAATATTACAATCTCGCCTTCCCTGAATATCCCGGTAAACAATAATTTCTCGGGGGTAAAAGCAAAAGACATAATATTAATGCTATGTGAAGAGTACAATTTAAACTGCAAGATTTATGGCAATATCATAAACCTTCAACCGGTTTCTGAGAACTCCTCAAAATGTATTGTAAAATATAATAACAACCTTGTTTCCTATCACCTCGAAAACGCATCATTAAAAGAGTTTACACAGCAACTATCAAGTTTATCCGACTATAATTTTTTTCTATTGAACAATACAGAATCAACACTACTAAATGGATTTGTTGATTCATTAAACATGATCAATGCCATCCAGGGTTTAGCAAAAAGTAATAATCTGAGCATTAAAATTGAACCAGATAATATTATTTTATTTGAACCGGGATTGCCGAATGGAGAAAATAGTTTTATTGGTTACAATAACCAAAGCTTAGACGAGGCAATCTCAATAAATGAGTTTGGACAGATTACGATTAACGGCAATAATCTGGTGTTAAACGACATATTACAAAATGTGGTTAACAAACTTGACATTCCGTTCCATCAGGATAAACCATTACTGGGCGAGAAAAAAATAGCGTTAAAAAATGTTTCTCTTGAGATATTGTTGAACAGTATGGTTTCCGGCACACAACAAACCTATAAGTTTCAAAATGGGGTACTACACTTAGGAGCCAGGGGAGCCACCGAAATGAAAACCACCAGGATTGTCAAATTCAACTATAGACGAGTAGATTCTCTGATAGAAATGCTTCCTGTTAAATTCTTACCGAATGTTGAGTTAAAAGAATTTTCCGAGTTGAATTGTATATTGCTTACAGGAGATGCAGATATATTAGCTAATGCTGAGAATAAACTTAGAGAGTTGGATGTCTCGGTCCCAGTAGTTTTAATTGATGTCATTATTATAGACGTATCAAATACTGCTGAACTCGAAACCGGTATAGAGGCTGGATTAGCTTCAGAAGATAACCCTGTAACCAAAGGAGGAACCATTAACCCCGGTATAGATTATACCATGACCGCCTCCTCAATTAACAATGCAATAAGCAAGCTGGGACTAACTAAATTAGGGAAAGTCACTCCTGAATTTTACATTAAATTAAAAGCCCTGGAGACCAATGGTGTTATCGACATTCGAAGTACTCCTCAATTATCGACTCTTAACGGGCATGCTGCAGATCTTTCGATTGGAGAGACACAGTATTACGAAGAAAACAGAAACATGTACCAGGGAAGTTTAAATCCTCAGCTTGAAACCCTTACAACTTATTTACCTGTACGAGCACAATTAGGAGTTACCATTGAGCCTTTCGTTACTGGGAATGGAGATGTTACACTTGAAGTGAAGGTAGAGCAGTCAAATTTCACTGATCGATACAAAGAAGATGCTCCTCCGGGAATTATCTCCAGGACTTTTAAATCAATGATCAGAGTAAAAAATCAGGAAATGGTTTTGTTAGGAGGTCTGGAAGAAATACAATCAGAGAAGTCGCATTCCGGCTTACCTCTTGTTGCCAGAATACCAATTATTAAATGGTTTTTTACAAAAACAATAAAAAGAAATAATAAGAGCAGACTCAATGTTTTTATAAAACCTACCATTTTATACTAGTATGAACCGCTTTTACTCCGCAATACGAAAGAATGTAAAATTTAAGAAGTTTATTATTCTTTGCCTTAATTTAAAAGGCAAAAGTAATTTTTCTTCTACCCTCTTTCTTATTGAAAAGAGTAGATCAAATCTTAATATCGAAGATAGAATTGATGGTTTTATTGAAAACAGAGATACCACCAGAATTCAATCTTTAAATGGATTACCTGTATTTATACACGTTTCAGGTGCCGGCGTAGTTACAAAAGAATATTCAGAACATTTGTCGTACAATAACGTGCAAAAGGCATTACCAAACTTTAACCTTAACGATTTTATTGTTCAGATCGACAACCTGGAAAACAATAAATCTATTTTAACAGTAATAAGAAAAGATCAAATTGAAATCCTCCTAAAAAAGGCAGATTTAAGTGAATTATGTTTTTCCGGAATGTTTATGGAAGTATCGCCTGTAATAGCACTATGTAATAACTTTGGAGAAAAGGATGACATAATTGATTTTGGAGAGACATCATTATTGATTCAAAATGGTAAAGCAAGTGGAATTGCAAAAGGATCCGGGAAGAATGATTCAATTTTTTTCATGGATGAGAAAAGAGACATTCAGACTATTTTTGCATTATCTTGTGCGATACATGTCTCTCTAGCACCTCTAAACTACACACATAGTTTTCAACAGTTCATAAATGGTTCTTCTGAGGCTATATATTCCAATTACTCAAAACTGTTTATAAAGACCGGGCTTGCAGTAATTTTGGTCCTTCTCCTGGTTAACTATTTTTGTTTTGATTCCCTGTTTACAAAACAAAATAATCAAGCTCTCCAAATTAGTACGCGCGAGAATATGTTATCCCAACTCGCAGAAATACAGACCAAACTTAATAATAAACAGAACTTTATATTAATAACCTCACTGGAACAAAGCGGATTTTCAAGTTATTATTCCGATCAAATAGGACTCAATACCACAGAAGGTATTAAACTGACAAAACTTTGCATCAATCCACTTCAAAAGAAAATAAAAACTAATGAAATACTTGAGTTTAAAAATGATGTAATACAATTAGAAGGAAAAGCCGGGTCTGTTAGCAGTTACAGGGAGTTTCTATCAAATATTGAGCATTCCAAATGGTGTGAAAAAATATCATTTCAAGATTACCACTATGAACCCGGAAGTAAAAGTGCTGATTTTGTGCTGGAAATAATAACTGATGCAGTAATTACAAAATAGAGGAGATGAAAAAATATAAAAAAAGATTATATCTGGTTGTGACTGTTTTTACATTTACTCTCTTGCTTTCCTGGAAGATGGCAATAAAACCTAGTATTGATTTATATTCAACTATAAAACACCAACAAGATCAGCTGGAACTACTGGAAAATGCTCCTCAACAAATAGCACTTTTAAAAAGAAAACTGGAACTCGTGGAACAGCAAATCGGAGCAGCTGCGACTGATATAAAACAAGAACAGATAATCAATGAAATTTCTCAATACATTAATGAAACAAAACAAATTGATTTATGCCAGTTATCGCCTGTTCACAAACAGCAAAGTGAGAATTATATAATTCAAACTTTTCAATTGGAATTAGAAGGTCGCTTTACACAACTTGTCAAGCTACTTCAATTCTTTGAGAAGAAAAAAAGCATAGGCAAAATAGCCTCTACTGAGTTTTACCTCCATAATGACAGAAAAAACAAAACGAATAAACTGCGACTTAGATTATATATTCAAACATTTAGCAAACCCACGCAATTATGACACAAACCGTTACTAAAACAAAATATTTTTTGCACTTACTGGTAATCGTATCACTAATTGTAAACAGTTGTAGCGACTTCATTGAAGAAGATTTGGGTGATAAAACAGTACAGTTGCAATCACCTATAAATGAGTTGGAAACTAAAAACACAGCAATAAGGTTTTTATGGGAAGATATAGAAGGAGCATTAAAATACAACCTACAAGTTATTAATGCTGTTCTTTCCCAAAGTAACTTATTACTTCTTGATACTATTATTGAGGATAATAGCTGCAATTACATTTTGCCGCCAGGCAAATATCAATGGAGAGTAAATGCGCTTAACAAGGTATCACAAACACCCTTTTCGCAACATTCACTTACGATCTTAATACCTTATGATATCAGTAAAGATCAGGTCGCATTGTTATCTCCTTCCGAGGGAGAGATATACGATGAAAACAAAGTAAATTTTGAATGGACCCCTGTTGAAAATGCCACTAGTTATAACATTGTTATAAAAAAAGACGACTGGATTACAGGTACAGAACTATTCAATGATTACCTTCCTATTTCAAATATAACAACAATATTAGCCGACGGAAAATATGTATGGGGAGTTTCAGCAATTGATTCTGTTCATAAAAAATCATCTTCGTATAGCATTCGGGAACTGGAAATAGACAAATACGGTCCGGCAGCACCTACTTCCCTTTTTCCAGCTGGCGATACAATTCTTAATTATGATCAGGTAAAATTTAGCTGGAAAAGTACAGAAGAATCTGTTCGCTATAAGCTGCTCGTTTATAATACTCCTACTGACACAGAACCAACATTTACTGCAGAAACACAAGATACATCGTACCTTCATCAGTTTTCATCCGAATATACATATTATTGGAAAGTAGTAGGATATAATAAAAACGACAAAATAGGTACATATTCTAATCTGGTAAGTTTTAGCCTCAAAAAGGAAGAAATACTTACCGATAAGTCTGTAGAAATTCTATTTCCAACTGAAGGACTAAAAATGGACGAAGTTGTTGTTTCATTTTTATGGAACGAAGTAGATGGTGCAAATGAATACCATGTTCAGATTGCTAATCCTTCTTTTGACAATCCTGTGAAATTAATTTACGATCAACAACTTGAACTAAACCAATTTGAAATTGAACTGGAAGGGGGAGAATATGAAGCCAGAATACTTGCCTCTGACGGTAAAACAAGTACACCTTACAGTACCGTAAAATTTAGTATTACTTCGTTCTCTGACAAAAAAACAGAATTTAGTTTCCCTACTAATAACTCGACGCTGAACTATAGTGATCTAACAATAGCATGGAATCAAATTGAAAACGCGACAAATTACCATCTGCAAATTGTTTCTCCTGATTTTTCATCACCGGAAAAACTCATCCATGATGACTGGATTCAAGAAAACAAGGTCAGTTTAAGACTTGCGACCGGATTATATCAGGCATGTGTCCAGGCTACAAATGGAAGTTTGCTTTCCAAAGCAGACACCGTTCAATTTGAAATAAATAATAATGACCTCAGTGGAACTACCCTACATTTATTAGCTCCCGATAATGATAAACTGCTCAATCAAAAAAATATAACGTTTAACTGGGAGCAGTTGGACGGTGATGTTAAATATGAATTTGTTTTAAAAGATGGCAACTGGAATGATGAAAATTTAATTTCAAAGTTTCAAACCGAAAACACACAAACTTCCGTTTCTTTGGGTGAAGGAAACTATTCGTGGGGAGTAAAAGCTATTGACAAAATGAACGGAAGCGAAACCACCTTTTCATCACGTGCATTTTCAATTGATATAACGCCACCTAATCCGCCAATGCTTGTCTCCCCATCTCACAATGCCACATTGGAGGACTATTCCGTAACTTTTTCATGGGATGACGGCTCATCTTCATCAGATGATAATACGTACGAATGGGAACTTTTTAAAATTTCAGGTAGC
>JAFGVU010000130.1 GCA_016937855.1 Bacteroidales bacterium
ACCTATTTTCTCACATTCCATAATATTTTCTCGTTTTACTGAAGCTGCAAAACGTTTATCTTTCATTCGTTTGGTAACTGATTTAACTTGAACGGATTCTATTTTCTTATCCGGGTAAACCATTGCAGTTGCAAAAATAAGTCCGCTTATTGTTTCACCAGCTGCCAGAGCATGCTGAAATCGTGTACTGCGAACAGTTGGAGCAGAATCCTCGTTATGCATTGATATTGCGTCAATAACTTCATTGCTCACTCCTGCTTCTTTTAAAATTGGGATACATTCCTGTCCGTGAGTTTTAGGATTCCCTTCGGTGAATTCTACATCTAAGTCATGTAGTAAACCGGCAAGTCCCCACTCCTCTTCGTTTTCGCCAAAATGTTTTGCCAGCCTCCTCATAATTAGTTCCGAAGCAACGCAATGAGATATCATTTTAGGATTTTTTACATATTGTTTGAGTAATTGCAGTGCTGAATTTCTGTCCATAAGTATTAGTCAAAATTAATAGCCTAAAACAAATTAAATCCTTTTCTATTTCACTACCATACCAGCAGCAACGGTTTCATTGGTAGCCTCATCAATAAGGATTATGCTACCAGAGACGTGGTTATTCTTATAATCATCGATAAAAACAGGCGAGGCAACCTTAATTGTCACATTTGCAATATCATTCATACGAATTTCCTTATCCTCTGTATCTTCTTCGAGAGTATTTATGTTAAGTTTAGTATTGATAGAAGACAGAATTGCCTTAACCTCGTTTGTTGAGTGTCGAAGAATATACTTTCCCTTTGCCAGCATTGGCTTTTCATTAAACCAGCACATCATCACATTAAACTCTTTAGCTACTTCGGGTAGATTATCTGAAGGAACAATCATATTTCCGCGTGAGATATCGATATCATCTTCGAGACAAATTGTAATAGAGTCGCCCGATTTTGCATCGTATCTTTCATTTCCAAAATCCTCGATACTTTTAATTTTACTAGTAAGCATAGATGGCAGAACAGTTACTTTATCTCCGACAAAGAGTTTACCACCTGATACACGCCCGGCATAACCTCTAAAGTCGTGATATTTATCAGATTGGGGACGAATTACGTATTGTACAGGGAAACGCACAAATTTACTATTATAATCATCGGCTATTCTTACTGTTTCCAATAAATGCAACAGAGTTTCGCCATTAAACCACTTTAAGTTTTCTGATTTATCTACAACATTATCTCCAAATTTTGCACTGATTGGGATAATATGAATACTACGAGCTCCAACATTTTTTGCCAAAGATTTTACATCAGCTTCAATTTCATTAAACTTTTGTTCGGAGAAATCAACAAGATCCATTTTATTTATGCAAAAAATAATATGTTTCATATCGAGCAAAGCCGCAATAAATGTATGTCTTATTGATTGTTCGATAACACCATTACGAGCATCAATTAAGATTACTGCTACGTCGGCCGTAGATGCCCCGGTTACCATATTTCGTGTATATTGGATATGTCCTGGAGTATCGGCAATAATGAATTTACGATTTGGTGTTGAAAAATATCTGTAAGCAACATCAATTGTTATTCCTTGTTCACGCTCAGCACGCAAACCATCGGTCAGTAAAGACAAATCGACTTCTTCGTTCCCTTTTCGTTTAGAAGTTTCGGTAATATTCTCAAGTTGATCCTCAAAAATTGACTTACTGTCATAAAGCAATCTTCCGATAAGCGTACTTTTTCCATCGTCAACAGAACCTGCTGTTGTAAATCTCAATAATCCTATTTCTGGTTTTAATTCCATAATTGTATATGTCTAAAGTATCCAAACTGCCTAAAGTTATTTTCTCGATACTATAATATTTTATAATTCAATGATTTTATACTTCTTGTTAAACTTCCAATTTTTCACTCTAAACTCCGAACTAGAAATAACCTTCCTTCTTCCTGTCCTCCATTGCGGCTTCGCTGCGTTTATCGTCGGCACGTCCACCACGTTCGGTAATTCGAGAAGCGGCAATCTCTGAGACAATTTCGTTTAAAGTGTTTGCTGTTGAAAGAGTGACACCTGTGCAAGTGATATCTCCAATAGTACGACAACGCACATCAAGCTCCTTAACAACCTCTGTTGATTTTAATTCCATAAATGGAGCCCAAGCGAGCCACACTCCGTCTCTTTCAAATACTTTTCGTTTGTGAGTATAATATAGATTAGGAAGTTTAATATTTTCATGCATAATATACTGCCAAACATCAAGTTCTGTCCAATTGCTTATTGGAAAAACTCTAAAATGTTCGCCCATATTTTTTCGTCCATTAAAGATATTCCACAATTCGGGGCGTTGATTTTTGGGATCCCATTGTCCGAACTCATCGCGATGTGAGAAGAAACGTTCTTTTGCTCTTGCTTTTTCTTCGTCGCGCCGACCACCACCAATAGCACAATCAAGTTTTTCCTCCTCAATAGCATCCAACAATGTTACAGTCTGCAATTTATTACGACTGGCATTTACACCTTTCTCTTCGACAGCTTTGCCTTGATCTATTGAATCCTGAACATATTTTACAAGAAGTTCGCATCCGAATTCTTTAGCGAGATTATCGCGAAATTCTATTGTTTCGTCAAAGTTATGCCCTGTATCTATATGCATCAAAGGGAACGGTATTTTTGCCGGCCAAAACGCTTTACGCGCCAAATGCACAAGAACTATAGAATCCTTACCGCCAGAAAAAAGCAAAGCAGGTCTTTCAAACTGAGCAGCAATTTCGCGCATAACAAAAATTGCTTCATCCTCCAATAACTTCAAATGATTTGTATTAATTTTAAAATCACTCATTTTTAAATATTTTTTGATTAAAACTATTTTCCATGTGTATGTAAACCACACTCTTTACCAGAGTTATTCTCCCACCACCAACGTCCGGCACGAAAGTCCTCGCCTGGTTTTACGGCTCTGGTACAAGGTTCGCAACCAATACTAATAAATCCCTTGTGATGCAACTGGTTATATGGTACATTATTATCTTTTAGATATTCCATAACTTGTTCTAAACTCCAGTCAAACAGAGGATTCATTTTTAATAATCCATAGCCATGATCTTCTTCAATCATCTCCATATCTGTTCTTCCGGACGACTGCTCTGCTCTGATTCCGGTAATCCAGCATTTCATACCTGTAAGCGCTCGATGTAACGGTTCTACTTTACGAATATTGCAACACTCTTTTCTGTTTTCGATAGATTCATAAAAGCTTGATGGTCCTTTTTCGGTTAAAAGTTTTTCAACTGCATCAGTTTTAGGATAAAAAACCTTTATTGATTTGTTGTATTTGGAGATAGTTGAATTAAAAACTTTATAAGTTTCTTCGAACAATCTTCCAGTATCAAGACTTACTACCTGGATATCAATATTGTTACGAAAAATCATATCAGTAATCACTTGATCTTCAACACCAAAACTGGTAGTAAATACTACTTTGCCCGGAAAAACCTGAGTAATAGTTTTCAATTTTTCAATTAAGTCGAGCCCTTCAATTCTCTCGGTAATTATTTTTTTATTCATAATTTACAATTTAATCCACTGAAGAATTCAGCGAAATTAACATTTTTCGTACAACTCTTCTCCTAATCATATTATAATGTCTCACATAAACACGCATTTTTCCCCATCTAACAACATTCCACGCCCTCTCGTGCAGGAAATACAAAAACATTTTAATAATTGCTTCTGCCCCTGCAATTCCTCCGGCTTTTTCAGTTGCATAAGGATCGTCATGAAAAAAGAACAAAGCCAAGACAAATGTTGTGCCTGATGCAATAAGTCTCCAAGTGATAGCTTTAGCAACACTTTTTATTGGTCTCTCACGAACTTCGACGGATTCTTTTGGTCGATTAATCCTTTTTGCCATAGAATAAAATTATATTACAAAAAAACAAAAAGACATGCAATTACTAATTAGATAAAATACTGATTTTGATGGGTATTAATACGAACAGAATTAGTGTTACAATTAATCAATAAATCGCAATAATATGGTTAAACCACTATATAAATTAAAGTTGCATAAGATTTTCGAGATAGTGCTTACTTACCCCAAAAACTTCTTTGATTTCGGAGATTTGCTTAAGTATATTTTCGTCTTGCGTTTTTACATTTGTTTTTTGCCCTATAATCATAACATTTTTATGTGTATGGGCATCGGCAATAAATTCTATTGCCTTTGTTTTATAACCAAAGTACTCAAGGAGCAGTGCTCTAAGCCCGTCTGTTATCAACTCTGCTTGCCTTTCGAGAAAAATTCCATGTTTGATTATTGGACTCAAAACATTTTGATGATTTACTCTTTCTATTTCCTGCCGTATCTGATGTTGACAACATGGAGCTGTTACAATAAGCTGTGCTCCAGAATTAATTCCTTTTGCAATAGCGTCGTCGGTTGCTGTATCGCAAGCATGTAAGGCAATAATTACATCAAGTTTTTCAACATCAAAGTTTTGAATTTCTCCTTCAATAAAATCTAAAGACTCAAATCCTGATTTTACAGCAATATCATTACATAAATCTACTAATTCTTTACGAAATTCAACACCAGTAACTCTCACATTTAACCCTAATTCATTCTTCAAATAATCGTAAAGTGCAAAAGTCAGATATCCTTTACCGGAGCCCATATCTGCAATTTTTATTGTATTTTCAGTATCAAAATCCTTTAATAGTGGGCTTAAGATTTCGATATAATGATTGATTTGCTTAAACTTATCCTGAGATTTTGCTAATACTTTACCCTTACTATCGGTAATATCAAGCAGATTCAAATAAGTCTTTCCAATAGTTTTAGATATTTTTCGTACTTTGACATTATCGTGAGATTTACCAGGAAGTTGAGATAATGATGGTTTGTTATATCTGATTCGCGATTTGTCCGCTGATATCTTTTCGTAAACAACATCATTTTTCAGGCTAAGTAAAGTTGCAATTTTATAGTCTCTTCCAATTAAATCACTGAGAATAAGGATACCTTCTTGCATTTCATAATTTTTCGTAATATCTTTTTTCTGATAGCGATAAACAAAGTTAAATTTTGATCCTGTTTTTACATTGATAATTTTGGCATAAAGGTTTTTAAGTTCATTCTCTTTACCAATATATCCTGACAAAGTTATTTTTGCAAAAGTATTTTCATCAATTGCATTTTGGATAGTTTCGAGGAACTCGTTTTTATTATCGTTATTACTCATTTTGTATTTTTTAGTATTTTGCAAAAGTACACTTTTTAAACGATTGTTCGCTATTCTTTACCGATATGTTGTCCCTACGGGACAAGTGGAACTTTGATTGACTCTGACTTACCGATATGTTGTCCCTACGGGACAAGTGGAACT
>JAFGVU010000131.1 GCA_016937855.1 Bacteroidales bacterium
AATATAAACATTGCAAACCTAAAACCGGGTATGTATTTACTCCGCTTAAAAGAAAGTGGACTGTATGGGAAAGTGGTGAAAGAGTAATGCTTCGGGCCT
Source organism: Bacteroidales bacterium (assembly GCA_016937855.1). GTDB lineage: Bacteria > Bacteroidota > Bacteroidia > Bacteroidales > ML635J-15 > Bact-19. The sequence continues at coordinate 100 of JAFGVU010000131.1, forward strand.
TCACACCCCATGCATCCCTAAAGGGAAGCCAACACACGTCTCAATCGTGCGCAGGCCTCCCTTTAGGGACAAGGGGCGCGACGGCAAAGGCAAATCGCAACTTGTGACCAAGAGGAGCGGTGGCAAAGGCAAACCAAAACTTGCCTTTCAAGGGGCGCGATGGCAAGTGTGTAAAAACAAATTTTAGATTATAAATTCGCTATAATTTCATTTTATTTGTAGTAAATTAACATTAGTATGGATTTAAATGATAGAATAAATAAAGTTACAATGTTCTACGGAGCAAGTTCATTAATAATGGATAGAGCAAAACAACTAAGGAGAAGAATGACTGAACCAGAGAAAATTGTTTGGGAAATAGTTCGAGAAAATGCTATTTTAGGATTAAAATTTCGGAGACAGCACCCAATTAATAATTATATCGCAGACTTCTATTGTCATAAAATCAAATTGGTTATTGAAATTGATGGAGAAACACATAATCCAGAATCTGCCAAACTATACGACGAAAGCAGAACCAATGTCCTTAATAGTTTAGGTATCGAAGTGATTAGATTTAAAAATACCGATATTCGAACAAGTATTTCTTTGGTTAAAAATGAAATTGAAAAAAAGTGTAAATATTTATTGAGTAATTAAATATAAATTTTTGCCTACACACCCCATGCATCCCTAAAGAGAAGCCAACACACGTCTCAATCGTGCGCAGGCCTCCCTTTAGGTCATTGAGCTTACTTGCACTGAGTTAATCTAAGTGGAGTCAGTCGCTAGGAGGATGTCTCGAAGGCACCGATCAGCCGCTCAATAATATCATCCGAAACAAACATCCCTTGCGAGCTTAGCCTAATCGTATTGTTGTCAAATTGAAAAAAGGCAGTATTTATTTTTGATAAACTTGATTTAATCAGATTTGCATGTTCTGAACCAAATAACTTTTCAATACTTGTCAGATTTAGGCCTTCAACTGTTCTAAGAGAGAGCATGATTATTTCATTTAAGACATTGCTCTTTGTAAGTATTTCTGTTTCAAAATAATTTTGGTTAGAGACAACTTTTTCACAATATTCTGATATTGATGCAATATTATAAGAGCGTTTATTTTCATAAAACGAATGTGCCGAAGGACCAAATCCAAGATACTCTGTTCTATTCCAATACGATGAATTGTGCTTTGACATAAACCCTGTTTTCGCAAAATTAGAAATCTCATATTGCAAAACTCCTCTCTGACCGCTTATTTCAACCAAATCGCAATACTGTCTGAAACTAATATCATCGTCTAAAACATTAAAATCTCCTTGGGTTAACTGTTTGTACAATAGCGTTTTAGGCTCAATCCCAAGATGATATGCCGAAAGATGCTCTACACCCATGTCAAATACAAAATTGAGAGTGTTATTCCATAATTGGTTCGACAGTCCGGGTATTCCGTATATTAAATCTATACTGATATTTTTAAATCCAACTTTTCTCGCATTTTCGACACATATAATTGCATCCTTTGCAGAATGCCGGCGACGCAAAAACTTCAACAATTCGTCGTCGAGACTCTGTATGCCAATACTAATACGATTAATGCCGATATCGATCAAAGCACTTAAATAATCAATATTCAGATCCTCCGGATTGGCTTCAAAAGTAATTTCTTCCAGATAGGTTGTATTGTAATTTTTTCTGATTTCATCGAGAATTAAAACAATATCTTTAGGGATAAGTTGTGATGGTGTGCCTCCTCCAAAATATATTGTTCTGATTTTGTTGTCCGCAAGTTGCAATTTTTTTTGTTCAATTTCGAGTAGTAATGCCTCGATAAAGCTGCTTTTTTTACTTGAATGCGCTACTGAATAGAAGTCACAATATGAACATTTCGATTTGCAAAAAGGGATATGTATATAAATTCCTGACATGTTTTTTTATCAATTAACTAAATAATTAAAACAAAAATACTATTTTTAAGCACTTAATTAAACCCAAATTAAGAATTAGAAGTTATTAAAAAAGAAAAAGTGTTTTTACACAAAACTTTGGAATCGTTTAAAACCGAAAAGAATATTAATATGAAAATAATCACTTTTAATGTAAACGGAATAAGATCAGCAGCAAGCAAAGGCTTGTTTGAGTGGCTTGAAAAAGAATCTCCTGATGTTTTGTGTATTCAAGAAACAAAAGCTCAGCCGGATCAAATAGACATCTTGAGATTTGTAGAATTGGGGTATTATTCTTATATTCACTCTGCTGAGAAAAAAGGCTATAGTGGTGTTGCTATTTTCTCGAAAGTCGAACCGGATTTTGTTGAAGCAGGTATCGGAATAGAAAAATTTGACTCTGAGGGACGTATGCTCAGAGCCGATTTTGGAGAAATTACAGTCTTAAACTCCTATTTTCCGTCGGGGACAACCGGCGACATCAGACAAGAGGTTAAAATGGAATACCTAGCCGAAGTTCAAAAATTTGTTGACAAACTAAAACTTAAACGTCCCAACATTATTTTATCTGGCGATTACAATATTTGCCATAAACCTATCGACATCAATAAACCGGAGAACAAAAAAGGAGTTTCAGGATTTTTACCTGAAGAACGCGAGTGGGTTAGCCGGTTTATCGAAAGTGGTTTTGTAGATACTTTCCGAGTTTTTGATCAATCTGCCGGAAAATATACTTGGTGGAGTTACAGAGCAGGAGCCAGAGCAAAAAACTTAGGCTGGAGGATTGATTATCACATGGTTTCGACACCACTAAAACAAAATCTTAAATCTGTAAAAATACATAGCGATATTTTCATGTCGGATCACTGTCCTTATGAAATGGTTTTAGCAGTTTAGCGATTATATTACTAATCCACTAAACTGCTACCTTAAAACCACTTAAATCTTTACAAATCTTGTTGTGAATACTTCACCCTTCTCATTAATGATTTGTAAATGATAAGCTGCCTCTGACCACTCTTGTACATTTATCTCTAATATCGAATCCTCGCATTTTGCTTCAAATATTACTTTCCCTGTTATATCGTAGATAACAACTTCTCCAACCGATTGCTCGGAGCTTATTTTTAATATCTCTGATGCAGGATTTGGGTAAATGCTTATTTCGCTTGCGATATTGGTCTCAACACCATCACAGAAATCGTAATAAATGTATATTGTATCGGAGAACACACAATTTTCGGAATGAGCTTCTACATAAATAAATTGTGGATTCTCTCCCATATATCCAATTTCAGGAGTTTCTTCATCCCAAACAGTTCCGATACCATCAGTCCAGAAAATATCATCATAAATGTATGAGTTGTCAATCTCCAGAATAACTGATTCTCCTTGACAAATTGATGTGTCAGATGCTAAAACAATATCCTCATCCGGGTAATAAAGCAGTACAACAGAATCCGTTGACTCACAGGCATTATTGTCTGTAATAGTGAGGTAATATGTACCTTCCTCTGATGTAGTTAAAATATTGTCTGTGTCTCCATTCGACCATTCATAATCTGCATAACCTGTAGCTTCAGTTACTTGAAACCACCAATCAACACATTGATAAACAGTATCAGGAATAGTACTAACCGGTGCCTGATGAACAGTTACATAATTTGCTAAAGTGTCATAACATCCGTTTGTCCCGTGCAGGGTAAGAACAATCTCAACAGTTCCCTGATTTGGTGTAAAGCAATGTTCTCCTTCTCCTGTAAAACTATGTGTCTCAATCCAATTTTCACGCACAACCCAATCAACTGTTGCAATATCTGTCATGTCACCATCAAATTCAAAACAAATTTCCTCGTTAGTACAGGTGCCGCCTGTTACGCTCATACCTACAGTTGGAACAGGTTCGACATTTACAATAATATGATTTGATTCCGCTGAACTTGATGTTGCGCATGACACTGTGTTTGTTACGATACAATACACCTCATCATTGTCACTCAAAGCATAGTCGGTATATATGTTGGAGTTTGTTCCTTCGGGATTTCCATTAACATACCATTGATATGTTGGATCAAATCCTGAGTTTACAGCAGTTGCTTCAAAAACAAATGTATTATAGTATTGACAGTATGTTGCAAGCTCGTCGGTACTAATTGTTACTGATGGAGTTAAACTTGGCGACAACATACCATTTAAGAACAAGGCTGTGTCAACACATCCATTTGCATCATAAGCATTGGCACTAATCTGAATCACGCTTGTGGTTGGAGTATAACAATGAGGACCTTCACCAGTGAAGAATGTACTCGGACCACCATCAATTACTTGCCATTCTACATGATCAAGATTAGCAGTTTCTCCTGAATACTCGAAACATATTTCTTCGCCAAAGCAATAACCTCCACTAAGAATTGTGTAAGCAGATGTTGGTGGAGTTGAAACCTCAGCAAAAAGATGATTTGATTCGGCAGTTGGATTAATCGAACAAGCATAATCAGAAGTAACAACTACATAAACTTCCTCACCATCAGCAAAATCAGCAGCTGAATAAACATCCGAATCTGTTCCAACAAGATTCCCTTCGCGATACCATTGATACGATGGAGAAGCTCCGCAATTCAGAGCTGTTGCACTGAATTCAATATTTGCATTCAGACATACAATTGTTGATGGATCTTTAATAATAGAAACCGTAGGTGTTGTATTTGGAAGCACGGTATGAATAATTTCGTTAGAAATAACCGAATCAGGACTTGGACAAACATAATTGCTCCACACAACAGCAAAAACAGTGTCAGAATCTGTAAAACCTGCAAAACTAAAACTAGTTGAATTTACTCCTTGTGCAACATTATTATAATACCAATCAATAGTTGGACTAGAACCAGCATCACCAATAGTAGCAGTAAAATTAATTGTTGTACCTTCACAAATTGGATCAACACCATCAGAAACTATAGCTATTGTTGGAGATAAAGAAGGATAAACCGAAATAGTTATTGTAGTGTCAAGCCAGGTTTCACATGATGTAACCGGATTTGTTGCTAAAAACATAAACTCGCTTGTTGAGCTTATCAATTCACCACCAATTACTATCGTGCTACCTGTTCCTGTTTCTGATATAGGATAAAATGTCGATGTTGTATTATTCCATAATTGATATTCAACTCCAAATTCAGAGTTTTCAATGGTAAAATAAGCAAGTCCATTATCGCAATATGTGTCGATACCGCTTGTAATTTCAACATTCAATTTTGGCTCTGCATCTATATAGTTTCTAATTTGATAATTTGATTCATTTAACACCAAAATATCATCTATAAGACCATCATAATATGGAGATGTTGGAACATGTGCAGCGTCAACAGGTATTTCAGAACCTGCAAAAGTCCAGTATCCATCAAAAGTATCATGATTAACAGCAGTTGCAATGCTTAGGAATTCAACGTCATGATCTATTTCCATTAAAATACCAAAATCGTGAGTAATCAAGACATGATGCCAGTTACCGTCGTTATATGAGTTTGTACTCTGCAATTCTTGAGGAGTTCCTCCATCAGACATATAGAAATTCAGCTTTCCGTCATCAGACATGTACAGAACTGCATCCTGACTTGTTGGTCCCCATGGATTATCAACAAAAGAGGCTATCATTCCACCTTCTGCTGTTGTGGTATTAATCCAAAGACTTATGGTAAACTCGTCCGGTATCTCTGCTGAATTTGGAGAATAACCAAATATGTCGCCATTTGAAAAATCTCTCGCCTGCCAAAAATTACCATGTCTGTCGTCGGCAGGAATAAAATCCCAACAAGAAAAAGAAAAGTTATTTATAACATCAATATTGTCATGATTAAAAGTATAGTAAAACGAAATATTGTCTGATGGTAAAGGAGTGCTATCGTCAATATCTATAGGATTTTCATTTACAACTACGGCAATTACTGTGTCGGATTCTACAGAGCAAGATCCGTTAGTAGTAATAATAGAATAATTGCCTGTTTCAATAACGCTTAACAAATCATTCGTTTCTCCAGGCAATAATTCGCCGTTTCGCGCCCATTGAAATGGGTATGAAATTGAATTATCAAGTTGTAAATCGACACTTCCTCCTTTGCAAAACTCTATCGGGCCTAAGCTAACAATTGTTGCAGTATCGGGCGGATAACTTATCGAAATAGTAAGCGTGTCAGAATTAGCTGTACATCCGTTTTCGGTAATTGCACAATAATATTGACCCGGCATAACAGGATTATAATTATTCCATACCTCATCGGGCAAAGCTACACCATCTTTGTACCATTGATAGTTTGGATATCCCCAGCCTGCATCTAAAGTCGGATAGAAATCTCCATCACATAATTGTAAATCACCCCAATACTGCAGCACAATTTCGGGACATTCCCCAGGCAAATCAATTTTTACACCATATTCACCTTGAGTTGGTAATTCGGAATCAACTACAACAAAGTATTCTGTGCCAGCACTTACAGGAAATTGTTGCGATGTAAGAGTGTCAGTAATATTCGCAAACCAAGTAGAAGCTAGCCATGTGTTTTCGTTGCAGATAGGATATACCATACAACTCATTGTTCCGGGCACTTTTTCGGTAAATGAGATGGTAGCCATTCCGCTATATGGAGCAAGAAAGCTATGTACAATTTCTGGTCCTGTTTGGTTCCAAGGCCCATGATCTTCAACATTGTTAACCCCGTTAAGCTCAGTGTTGTCGTAATACCAAACTCCGTCGGTTAAACTTATTGAGGATGTGCAATCAAGTAAACCGGGATTGGGAACTTCGACCCATGCAAAATATTCATTTTGATCATCAGACTCAGTAACGATGTTTGATTCGTCGGCAATAAATACAATGTTTTTGTTTCCGGGAGTTAGTCCTGCCGGCATAGTGAGGATAGTAGTTATGTTTGTTGATGAACCTGGTGTAAGCTCTGGTATTACATCTGTACCAAGATAAGTATCAACACCAAAATCATAAACCATATCGTCGGACAAATAGTAATTGATTGTATTAGCTGCAGCAGTAGTATTTCCTATGTTTTTTACAGTTGACAAAAGGTTTACATTTGCTTGCAGAGATGTAATATACTGAGGTGTAACTTGACCATTTGTGAAAATTAAATCGGCATCAATTGTTGGACAGATTACTTCAATATCAAAGGTAGGCTCCAAAGCAGCTGTGCTTTCAACCGCAAGATAATATGTGCCGACATCTGTATCATCAATAATTATATCATTAGTCGAATATGTAATAACCGAATCCTGATGTGGATGTGAAAGCAATATAAGTTTCAGACTTCCGTCAGAAATATTTGTTGTTTTTACTCGAATTCTTCCCGGTAATGTCGTTGTAAAAGTATAAACCAATTCTTTCCCTGGAGTAGTATTAAACGAATATAGATAATAATTAATATGATTGTTCCCCGTTGCTAAATCCTGACTTAAAGGAGTTGCACAACTTAATACTGTTGCAGAAGAAAAATCGAGATCAGCAAATAAATGTGAAGGAATAGCTCCAATAACAGCTTGCTGACTATTGGTATAGTTTGCACCACCTGGTGTCAGGTCATTCAAATAAAAATATCCATTGTGGCTTCCGCCCCATCCCCAGTTAAAATGGAAAAAGTCTGAACCTTGATATCCGTCAACTACAAAAGCATGTCCACCCGATCCACTGCCACTATAATACATTGGTCTCGAATTATCAATTTCATTTATTAGTAGTGAGCACCAAGTTGCATCAGAATATGAGCCTTTAGATATGATAATCGAGTTTTTATAATCAAAATGATCTAAAAAAGCTCTTGGAACCTTGTATGAAAACGATCCAGAGCCGGATGGACTATAATTCATATCAACAGAAACTCCACAATGATACATTAACTCGGCTACTTCGGCATTACCACTATTATTTGGCATAGTGGAATAGTCGTAAGTTGCTGCTGCGAAATCCGCACATTGTTCGCCATAAGCATAGTGGACATAGCATTTATCACCAATTCCATTAACCGGATGCTCCATATATCTCATTACCTGAGCCATTGCAGTTGCGACACAACCTGTGTAAACATGTCCACAAGGACCTGAACCGTCTGCCGGACAATCTGCATTGTATCCACATCCCTGATTCCAGTTAGTGGACAATAATGGCGCAACATCCTTCGCTGGTCTTATACCTATGTCAATTCCGTTAGTTATTTTATTTCTTTGAACTGTTGCCTCCAAACTAGCAGGAATGTCATTTTCGCGAATGTGCTGTATTTGATTACAATACATTTCCATCCAATGTAAAAATGCCGGACTCCATTCAGACTCAACTATCGAGATATCAGAATCTGACGAATATGCTAACACCGGAACAGTTTTTAACTCTCCGGATATAATAGTAAATCCACCTGACGTAGTTTTAAAAATGTAAACTGCCGGACCCGACTCTAATTCCTTTACATAATACTCATCCGAAATACTAATAGATTTTGCATCTGTTGACAATAATTCAGAAAATGCCTTTACTGCAATCTCTTGTGCCTCATCAAATTCCACAACCTGGGCATTGGTTATATTTATTGTTGCTATCGCTAACAAAAGTGAAAGGGTTAATACAATTCTTTTCATAATTTTATGGTTTTTGCTTTTAAAAATGAACTCCACTTATAAACGATGGTTTTTTTTTACGGTTGCCAGAATATTATCAGCAAGAAAACAATTACAAGTAGAAAAAAGGTTGCACAACCTAAGGGAGACAAGCAGTTGAGGATACAAAAAAAATTGTAAAAAAGATTATTTCATCAACACACCTTTATTCGATATCTTATTATATTTTAATCTATAACTATTGCAGCTATCAGGAGTGCAGAAACGAAATAGTTAGGTGCTGTTAGCAACTGTAATTTTTTAGTAATTCAAAATACTATTCAAGTCTTGTCTTCCAACAATTGCCATAATTTCAACGATATCATTATTTACTTTGAAATAAATGTTATCTGAGCCACAGACACAGCGCTTATATCCAGTTTTTATATAATCGATAGATTCAAATGAAAACGGACGCTGAGCAATAATATCAAAATAATAAAAAAATGATTCAAAATATTTGTCAGCTTGTGCTACTCCAAATGTCTTAACTCCATAATGATGAATTCTGATTAAGTCTTCTTTGGCAACGTTGCTCAATATATATTTATCCATTAAGTAAAGCCTTAGATTCTAGTAATATTTCCTCTTTACTGTCATTGGTAAATCCACTATTTTCAGCACTTTCCAGTTTAGACCTTAACCAATCTATTTGACGCTGTTGATTTCTCGCTTGGCGTATTAAATCATTTACAAGTTCGCTTTTACTTGAATATTCTTTACTTTCAACTTGAGTTTTTAACCATTCATCATTTGGTTCGGTAAATGAAATACTTTGTCTAGTCATAATAATTGTCTTTTGGTGCAAATATACACCAAAAATGTATCGTTTGCAAATATAATTTAATGGACGTTGCTTTTTAATATATTTGCTAACTCTCAAATAGTAAGCAACTTGTAGAATGCATAATGTACAAATAGGTGTCCCGGTGTTGAAAACAGGAGTGAAAAACGACTAGAGATGAAGCTCTGATATCTTTCGGTGTCGAAGTAAGTGGAGAACGGTTCGGCAAAAAGCTCACCGCATCGCAATGGAATAAAAGCAAGGTGCAGAGCACCGTAATATTAATAAGCAAAACATTATAAGATGTCAAAACAAGGTGCAGAGCACCGAAACATTTTTAACCAATAGAATCCCGTAAAAATCCCGACTAAGCCATTGGCTTATCGAGGATACTCGTATTTTAACGGGACAGAAATTGCATTTAGTTTTACAAAAACACAATTTATAGTTTTAACAGTATCCTTCAAAAAGAGAGCAGAGCAATTTCTTTTTTTAACGAGGATCCGCGAGCCTAGGGCTCGGGACAATCGAATGAAAGAACAAACGAACAAAAGAACAATCGAATCCCGTTAAATAAGAAATTGCATTTAGTTTTACTAAAAAACACAATTTATTATTTTAGCATTTTCGTAAAAAAAAAAATGTAAGGCAATTTCTTTTTTTAACGAGGATGCTCGAGCCTATGGCTCGGCACAAACGAACAATCGAACGAAGGAACAAACAAACATACTAACGGTTCGGCAAAAAGCTCACCGCATCGTAATCGAATAAAAGCAAGGTGCAGAGCACCGTAATATTATTAACCAAACACTATAAGGTGTCAAAGCAAGGTGCAGAGCACCGAAACATTTTTAACCAAAAGAATCCCGTTAAAATCCCAACTAAGCCTTTGGCTAGTCGAGGATCCTCGAATTTTAACGGGATAGAAATTGTATTTAGTTTTACGAAAAACACAATTTATAATTTTAACAGTATCCTTCAAAAAGAGAGCAGAGCAATTTCTTTTTTTAACGAGATCTCCTTAGACCCTCGTTTACGGGGCGCGAGCCAGAGGCTCGGGACAAACGAACTACGAATTACGAAGTATGAATTAATGAAACATCAGCAAACCTTTTGGAGTGAGAAACGCAGTGACGAACGACAAGCTTTCGTGTTTTAGTGTTTTGGTGGTAAAAAAAACTCTGAATGAGGCAAGCAGTGCCGAATGAAGAGTCAAACAAACGAATCATCGAACAAACGAATTACGAATTAATTAAAAACGAGTAAACCTCTTGGAGTGAGAAACGTAGTTTCGATCAACAAGCTTTTGTGTATTTAGTGATTTGGTGGTAAAAAACACTGAGAGAGACACAAATTGCCGAATGAAGTATAAATTTTTGTTTTCACCAACACCACATCATAACTTAATAAATTTTAAAAGACGCATAGCTTTGACTTAAAAAAGCAATCATTTCCGGAGTTTGACAACTTATTTCATCAACTCATATAACTCATAAGTGTTTATGATTTGAATGTTTTTAGCTTCTGCTCTAATAATATTATCGTTATGCAACTCACGAATAGCGCGTGCAAGTGAGGGACGTGTTACGCCAAAAAGCTCTGCAAGCTTTGACTGAGAGAAAGGTAAAGTAATATAATTGGAGTTGTTGTTCTTTGCCAAATTCAAAATGTAAAACGCAAATTTTCCTTTTATACTATTAAATGATAGAAATTTTAATTTCTGTGATAAAAATTGTGCTCTTCCGGAAACAGAATTCATAAAGTTCACCAACAGCTTATCGTTTTTCTGCATCATTTTAACAAATTCTTGCTTAGGAATCTTTAACACTTCTGTCGGCGTTTGTGATACAATATTTACCGGATATAAATTATTCTGACCAAAAATAAATGCCGGTGCTAATGGACGCGGACTCTCAATTTCTTCAATTATTACTGTTTTCCCACCTAAATCAATCATTTCGCCTCGTGCTATACCAACTAATACAATCATCAAGTGTTCAACTGTATCTTCCTGATAAGCAATTATTTCTCCAGACTCATATTTTTTAGTTTGAAAAAATATACCATCAAAAATAATTTCAATTTCTTCCGGAAATATTCCTCTAAAAAGCGGACAACTTGATAAAATATTATTCATAATTAAGTAATCTCGTACAAATATGCGAAATAATTTCAAATTTGTAACAAATGTTACACAAAAAGCAATCTAACTCGCCTTAAATTTGCATCAAAGTTAGAATAAAAATTAAAATTATGATACGAGAAATAGTAAAAATAGACGAAGAAAAATGTGATGGTTGCGGATTATGCATTCCGAATTGTCACGAGGGGGCATTACAAATAATAGATGGCAAAGCCCGACTGGTTAGTGATTTAATGTGTGATGGTTTAGGAGCTTGTCTGGGGCATTGTCCTCAGGGAGCAATCACTATCGAAAAACGAGAAGCTGCTGCGTATGATGAAGTTGAAGTAGTTAAAGACATTATCCCCAAAGGTAAAAACGTGATGATAGCTCATTTAAAACATTTAAGCGATCATAACGAGCACGATTTTTTCAGACAAGCTGTTGAATATCTGGAAGCAAATCGAAATAATCTGCCTTGGGACTTAAACGAGGTAAAATCAGAGGTTCACCAATCGCGTACAGCAAACTCATCGTCGTGTGGATGTGCTGGTTCGGCAGAAAAAACATTTAACAACTCCGCAGCCGGTCATTCTACAGGAGATATCTCATCTGCACTAACACATTGGCCTGTCCAAATGCATTTAATAAATCCGAATGCTCAACATTTTCAAAATTCCGATTTAGTACTGGCTGCAGATTGTGTTGCATTTAGTATGGGTAATTTTCATTCAAAAGTATTAAAAGGCAAAACCCTAGCTATACTATGCCCGAAACTTGATCAGGGACAAAATATTTATGTTGAGAAAATAGTATCACTTATTGATGATGCAAAAATTAACACAATTACTGTGGTAATAATGGAAGTGCCGTGTTGTGGAGGATTGTTGCGCTTCGTAAAAGAAGCATTGCAAATTGCAAAACGCAAAGTCCCGGTAAAAGGAATTGTTGTATCTGCATCGGGCGAAGTTTTAAATGAGGAATGGTTGTAGAAAAATTTTAAACCGTGCATTGGTAGGTCAAATCCATGAATTTGACCTATTGCATCGGTTAAAAACAATAAAAAAAATTAATTATAAATTAAATAGGAGGAAAAATTATGTCAATGTTTTGTTTTCAATGTCAAGAAGCAGCCAAAGGAACTGGCTGTACAATTAAAGGTGTCTGTGGAAAAACAGACGAAGTAGCTAATATGCAGGATCTTTTGATCTATGTAACCAAAGGTGTTTCGATTTTTGCACAAATGGCAAGAGAGAAAGGTATTGTCTCAAAAAAAGTTGATCACTTTGTGTTTGATGCTTTATTTACAACTATTACAAATGCAAATTTCGACTATGATGTTATAGTTGCCAAAGTGAGAGAAGGTCTTAATGTTCGCAACCAAATCATGAATGAGTTTATAAATGCAGGTGGTAATTTGCCTGAGGAACTTCATTCTGCTGCAACATGGACAGCTGATAGCGTTGAGGAATTTGAAAGAAAATCAAAAATGATTGGTGTTTTATCTATCGAGAACGAGGATTTACGTTCCCTAAAAGAACTTCTAACTTATGGTGTTAAAGGTATTGCTGCTTATGCAGAACATGCTTTTAATCTGGGTTACAACAATGACGAAGTTCATGCATTTATGCAAAAAGCATTAGTGGCAACAACCGAAGATAAAAGTGCTGATGAGCTAGTTGCATTAGTTTTAGAATGTGGTAAATTTGGTGTTGATGTTATGGCATTACTCGACAAGGCAAACACTGAAACTTACGGAAATCCTGAAATTACTGAAGTAAATATCGGTGTTCGTAACAATCCGGCAATTTTGATTAGTGGTCACGATTTAAAAGATCTCGAAGAGTTGCTTGCACAAACAGAAGGAACCGGTGTAGATGTTTACACTCACAGCGAAATGCTTCCAGGACACTATTATCCGGCATTTAAAAAGTACGAACATTTTGTTGGGAATTACGGTAACGCATGGTGGAAACAACGCGAAGAATTCGAAACTTTTAACGGACCTATTCTTTTCACTACAAACTGTATTGTACCACCACTTGATAAAGCCACCTACTCCGACAGAATTTATACAACCGGAGCATCAGGATTAACCGGAGCAAAGCACATCCCTGCTCGCGAAGATGGCAAAACCAAGGACTTTTCTGAAATTATTGAGCATGCAAAAAAATGTAAATCTCCAACCGAGATAGAAACGGGTAGTATAATTGGCGGATTTGCTCACAATCAGGTTCTAGCTTTAGCTGATAAAGTTGTTGATGCAGTTAAATCAGGTGCAATACGTAAATTCTTTGTTATGGCCGGTTGCGATGGCAGAATGAAATCTCGTGACTACTATACCGAATTTGCAGCAAAATTACCAAAAGACACTGTGATTCTTACAGCCGGTTGTGCAAAATATCGCTACAACAAACTTGAACTAGGTGATATAGGTGGAATACCAAGAGTATTAGACGCAGGTCAATGTAACGATTCATACTCTCTAGCAGTAATTGCTCTTACACTTAAAGATGTCTTTAAAATGAACGACATCAACGATTTGCCAATTGCATACAATATTGCCTGGTACGAGCAAAAAGCAGTAATTGTACTTCTTGCATTGTTATACTTAGGTGTTAAAAACATTCATTTAGGACCAACATTGCCAGCTTTCCTATCGCCAAATGTAGCTAAAGTTTTAGTAGAAAATTTTGGAATATCAGGTATCAATACTGTTGACGAAGATATGAAACTATTTTTAAACTAATTTGTTAATCCCGGGAAGACTTTTGACTAATCAGGTCAATAGTCTTCCATTTTTAACGAAAACTTAAATAATATTTTTATGGACAATAACGAAAAAATAGTTTGCATGTGTATGGATGTTACGGAAAACGAAATCATTGATGCAATAAAAAATGAAAATTGTAACACAGTCGAGAAAGTTGGAGATAAAACCGGCGCCGGAACAATTTGTGGCGGTTGCCAAGGTATAATTGAACGGCTAATCGACGAAAATAATAAATATGAAAACAGTAAAATATAAAGATTGTCCAATTATAGACACTCCACACAAAATAGATGCACGCAAAATGTACGATAAAGACAGTGCTCAGGCAATACAAATAACACTAAAACCAGGAGAGGCCCTTAAGCCTCATATTACTCCTGTCGATGTTTTCTTTTATGTTTTAGAAGGTACGCCTCATGTTTTAGTCGATGATGAAAAAATTGAGGTACAAGCCGACACATTGGTCGAAAGTCCAAAAGATACTGTACATTGCCTGTATAATGACTCTCAAACCATTGCAAGGATTTTGGTTGTTAAGGCCCCAAAACCAATAGCTAAAACAAAATTACTATAGAACTATAATACTACTTTTCAAACCACAAATACCAGGTTAAAGAGTAAAGGTTCTTTTTTGCATTTAATTTCTCAGCCTCTTCTTTAGAATCAGGACTTTGAACTAAAAGACTCTCACCCTTTACCCAATTTGCAGGTGTCAATTTATTGTTTGCATAAACTTCTTGAAGGGCTTCTAAATTTCTAAGAATCTCATCAATATTTCTTCCAATATTATCAGGATAATAAGTTATAGAGCTAATTTTGTCTTCGGGATCAATAATAAAAACAGCTCTAACATTTTTTGTCGAATTGTTATTTGGATGTATCATTCCATATTTCTTGGAAATATCAAGCCCTACATCTGATATAAAAGGAAAATCAATATCGGCTTTTTCTCTGTTTTTGTAGGATATCTCTTCCATTGACTTAATCCAATCCAAGTGACTGTTTAATCCATCTGTGGATAGAACAATCAGTTGAGTATTCAATTCCTTAAACTCGTCTTGCAAATCGGCAAGCTCTAAAATTTCAGTTGTACAAACAGGAGTAAAATCACCGGGATGACTAAATAGTATCTTCCATTTTCCATAATAGTCTTTTGGAAATTTGATATCTCCTTTCGTCGATTTCGCTTCAAATTCCGGAGCTCGGTCGCCTAACATCGGAATCTGACCACTTGCTGCAAAGACAATGCTTAAAGCAAGTATTATAATGTATGTCTTTTTCATATTGATAAATTTTATTTATAATGTTTCTAAATTACCTATCATTTATAACAACATTTATTCATATTTGTTTAATAATCGTAATGCTACATAGGGGCTGCTGAAAAAGTCTGGCGTGCCACAGCTTTGAGGCGACAAGGCGAAGATGTATAATAATACTTCGAGCCGATGGCAACGACAAAGATGGGGTGTGCCAGACTAACTAACACATTTGCAGTCAGTTATAGTTTTTTCCTTGTTTTTACAAAACGCTGTTTGCGATGTTTAATTTACTAAAATATTGTTTTAAAAATGGATAATTAAGATTAAGTGCAAGCTTTTTTTATAAAATATTTAAAAACTCTTGCACTTAATAATTTTTTAAACACACTCAACTGGCTGATATAAAATGAGTTAAGTGTTTTTCAGTAGCCCCTACATAGTAATTATAATTCAAATTGACTAATTTCGAAGTTTCGCAAATCACTAAAACTCAAACTTATGTATCAGACAACATACAAAAACGCTAAACTCAGACAAAACCCATTTAATGCCGATGTTAGAGTATTATTATCTGA
Source organism: Bacteroidales bacterium (assembly GCA_016937855.1). Lineage (GTDB taxonomy): Bacteria > Bacteroidota > Bacteroidia > Bacteroidales > ML635J-15 > Bact-19. Next base: position 16,192 of record JAFGVU010000131.1, read on the forward strand.
TGAGAAAATTGATTTTTTGCATTTAGAACTTGAGCCCGGCAAAATGCTGGCAAAAGTTAAAATAGATGTTCCTGCATATTTTTACACCTTGGAGGGAAATCCTGAAGTTATTGTAGATAATCAAAATATTGTTTCTAAAAAAGATGAGTTTCAGTATTGTCCGGCAGGTAGCGAACATTGCATTAATAATCCGGGAAATACAAAAGCCAGGGTTTTAGTAATAAAGTTGGTATCTTAGAAAGAATCGACTATTTTTAATAGGTCTTCAGGCTTATTTACTAAAAAGTCAGGGTTTAGTTTTTCAAGAACTTCTTTTGAATTAAACCCCCAGCTTACAGCTATAATTGGCACTTTTATTCTTCGTAAAGCCTCAACATCTCTGGTTTCATCACCAACATAAACGACATTTGACCTGTTTAGTTTATGTTTAGAAATCAAACGTAAGATCACCTTATCTTTTCCAAAAATATTTTTTCCTGAATGCACAAAATCAAAAATATTGTCTAAATTATGATTGTTAAGAAAAAGCTTGATATTTGCGACAGAATTTGAACTTAAAACTCCCAATTTGTATTCCGCTTGTTTTAAATCATAAAGAGCTTCAATTATTCCATCAATAGGTTTAATATTCTTAATTTCTTTGTTCAATTCGTTTTTTATTTTCAGAGCCAAAATAGGCAATTTTAAAAGTGAAATCCCGCATGTCTGTAAGAATTCGTGGGTCTGCATCGACCGAAACCTCTCCTTTTGATCAAAGCTAATCTTTTTACAATGAAAATCCTCCGCAATATCATTATACAACACGGCAATTGTCTCGAGAGTATCGGCTATAGTCCCGTCAAAATCGAATATTATTGTTCTTTTTGCGTCTGACACAAAATTCAAATTACTGAGACAAATTTACAAAATAAATTATTAAAATATTTTTATTTTTGAATTATTTTCGTAAATTTGACACCTAAACTATAACAAAAGCATATATACTAACATCTATATTTTTATTTATTATAATAGAACCATCTGTGAATTACAGACAACATTAAAAGCATTTAGAATGAACCTAACCGTTATTATACACCTCAAACACTAATAAATATTATGAAACACATTTTTTTGTTTTTAAGCTTGTCGTTTTTATTCTTTTTGGGAATTAAAGTAACATATTCACAAACAACATTTATCAATACTATTTTACCAAATAGTGATTCTGTTGAATTTGACCGTTTTTTGTACGCACTTGAGATTCCGGGCGCATTGGAATATGAGTTTTATGTCCAAGAAATAAGCGAAGGTATTTCAGAAAGTATCATTAAAGATGTAAATTATTTTACTTTAAATGAGTTAACAGCTGATAAGGTTTTTGGTGGGTCTTATATTATTAAAGTTAGAGCATATTTATCTGGCGACACATTAAATTATGGTATGCCTGTTGTTTTGAATACAATAGAAGAGCAAAACTATGCCTATGGGCAGATAATGGTAAAAATAAAACCGGCATATGTTGCAAGAATAAATGAGTACTACCCAAATTTAGGTGACACATTGGTTCTTGAAATACCAGGTTTTGATGATATTAGTAATGATGTTAATATTAATCGTATCGATCTAGTATTTAAGCCTCTTATTTATAAATACCCTGAGTTACAGTACAACTACAAAATAGTCTTTGATGAATCGTATTCAAATGATTCCTTAATTGCTTTTATCCAAAATACTGAAATGTTTGAATATGCACATAAAAGTTATATCAAAAAGCCAGACACAAATGATCCATTATATATAAATCCTGGCTCAACATGTTTTGAATGCCCTACATCTACTTATTATCAATGGTATCTCGATTCAATTAATGCATCTGCTGCTTTAAATGAACCAAATAGTGGTAATTTCAAAATTAGTGTCGCAATAATTGATGATGCCGTAAATGTTGATCATGAAGACCTTAGAGGAAATATTTGGATAAACCAAGGTGAATTGACACCAGACATACTGACTAATGCTGACACTAGCTCAGATGGTTGGATTGATGCAAATGAATTATTATTATATCTAGGCTACACAAGTTTAGAAGACTTAATTATTACAGCTCCAATATCACTATTTGATATTGACGACAATGATGGAAACGGTTACATTGATGACATTTGTGGTTGGGATATTACAGACAATACATTTTTAAATGGAGGTAATAATCCACTACCATTTGATGATAATTTCGACACATGGGCACATGGTACTCATGTAGCCGGAATAGCAGGGGCTGTAACAAATAACAGTACAGGAATGTCAGCCTTAACTTCAAATAATATATATATTATACCTATCAAAGCACAAGACAATGTAAGTGGAAGCTTTTCAGCAAATAATGTTATAGATGGAATAAATTATGCAGCGAGTGTTGGAGCAAAAATAATAAACATGTCATTCGGGAGTGGAAGTTATGAACCCACAGAACAGTTGCTTATAAACACATTAGCAGCCCAGGGGATTATTTTTATAGCATCTGTAGGTAACGATGAAGGTTCTTACGATCATTACCCGGCCAAATATGACAATGTAATTGCTGTTGGAAATGTTAATCCATATAATACTATAGCCGGAAATAACCCTGATTATCTTGATGTTTTTGCTCCGGGCGTAAATATTGCAAGCACAATAGTTGGAGGTACGGAACAATATGGATGTAAAACAGGCACATCAATGTCAACTCCATTAGTATCTTCTCTTTATGCATTTTTATTATCACATAATGAAAACTTAAGTACACAAGAACTAAACAGTTGTGTTTTTAATAATTGTGAAATTCCTGTTCCAATCAGCTCCAATGGTGCATTTGGGAAGATCCGTGCATATGAATCACTAATGTGTATTCTTGGACAACTAAATGCCGAATATTTATATCCAGAAGAAGACGTTAGTTTTTGTTTAGGTACAGCTGAAATATTTGTGTCAGATTATTCATCAGGAATTTCACCGGAAACATTCTTATGGTCATGTGTATCTTGTGCCACTAATGATTATGTCATTGATTCACCAACTAGTGAAGAAACAGACATTACGTTTTATAGTGAAGGTGATTATGAAATTCAATTAGTTGTTTCAAATGATACTATGACTGACTCTATTTCACATATAATTCATGTAAGAGATGCATATATTGAAAGACTCAGTGATAGTTTAACAACAATTTGTGGAGATGACTTCGAATATATTACTTTTGAAGTACATGTTGCAACACCTCCTTATGAAATACAGTACACAATAAACTCAACTGATTATACACTAAATACATCTTCAAACATTGTACATATACCTGTATCAGGAGATGGTGTATTAACAATCAACTCTTTAAGTGATACTTTGAACTGTAGTGTGTCAAACCTAAATGTTAATGCATATTTCGAATCTGTTGATTGTGGATGCTATACAAAATATAATAATAATTGGCATTTTGGAGACAACTTACATTTGGGATTTAATAGTGATCCTATTCTCGATGATCAAAGTTTTATGTCTGTTTCGGAAGGATGTTCATCAATATCAGACTCATGGGGTAATACACTATTTTATACCGATGGTTTGACTATTTTTGAACCTAATGGAACTCAACATCAACTTTTTACTCCAATAGGTAGCATTTGGACACCATCACAAACACTAATTCTACCAGTTCCTAATACTTCTAACAAGTATGCTGTTTTTTCACCTGGCAATTCAGTTTCAATAGCATCAAGTGTTTTAGAACCAATGAAATTTGCAATGATTACATATGATCAAATACTAAATGAGATTGAAGAAATTGAAGTTTTTAATATGCCAGTGCCTGCAGATGTTTTTCTAATAGAAAAAGTAACATGGGTACCAAAAGTTAATAGTGATAACATTTGGGTAATATGTCGTTCTGAAGGGAATAACAATTTATATGTTTTTGAATTGAGTGAATCAGGTTTAAGTGCTCATGTTAATAATCCTTTTGTCTTTCCAGGCAATTATTATAGTAAAAGAGGGACAATGAAAGCAAGCCCTACAAATGATGTGGTTGCGGAAGTATTTTTTGATATTTCAGAAGGCCCTGCCAATGAAGGTGCTATAAGGTTCTATTCTTTTAACAATACAACAGGAGTGTTTAATAATTTTTCAGAAAATGATACTGAAGATGGTCACATAATTAAAAGCCCTTGGGGTTGTGAGTTCTCACCATCAGGCTCAAGGTTTTATTACACACGATATGCAGATAATTGGATATTCTCATGTCAAACGCTTTCAAGTGGAAATATTGGTACGGAAGACTTAAAACCATTCAGTGTTGCATGGTCAAGCGACATTACGACTCAAGAAGGAAATACCATTCTTCCAACAAACTTACAAAGAAAAGGAAACGCAATTTATGTAGCTATGTACGAGACTCAAGCAATTCTTGGGGTAATGACAAATACAGATACTGATAATCCATATACAATGCCTGCATGCTTAAGTTTTGATGGTATAAATACAGGTGAAACAGTATGGTTGGGCATTCCACCAATAGTTCCAGAAAGAGAATCATATATTGAAATAGCACAGCAATCAACAGGTTGTGATTCTTGTGATAATAGTATTTTTGTTAATTACTTTGGTGTTGACAACTTTTCTGTATTATGGTCGAATAGTTCAACAGCCGATACTCTTTATGATGTTTGTATTGGAGAAACCTATGCTGTAACAGTCACTAATTTGGACTTAAATTGCTCAGATTCTGCAACTTTTGTTGTAGAATCACATTTTATGGCATTAGATAGTCTGCAAATTTACAGTAATTGTGATAGCAGTACAAATGAATTACACGTATGGTTTCGTGGAGGAAATGCTCCATATACCATACTAGTCAACTCGACAACTGATACAATAATTAATAATCATTTCATTTACTTAAATCCAACTACAGGTAACAATAATATAACAATTACAGATGCTAACAATTGCGTATTAGATACAGTTGTGTTTGCATCTGTTGCTCCTTTTAGTGTTGACATAAACTTAATTGGGACTAATTATTGTTCTGGTGAAGATAATGTTACCGCAAATGCTATTGTTACTAATGGTTTCCCAGATTATTCTTATCAATGGGGAAGTATGGACGGCCCAATTTCATTTTTTGGAACAGAAAGCTATCTTGAAAATTTAATTTCTTACCCGGAACATCTGTATGTGACAGCAACAGATAGTTACGGTTGTACTGCTTTTGATAGTATCTTGATACCATCAACAATATTGGCAGCTGATCTAGATATAGATGTGATATATCCATGCCAATCTACACCAGGATCAATTGATCTTACAATTACTGGTGGTGGTACAATTACGGATATATATTGGCTAATTCCTAATGGAGTAGGCGGTGTCGACACTATTAATAATCAACAAGATTTAGATACTGTTTTTAATCAAGGCTTTTACAGAGTTTTTGTTTCTGATGACAATGGATGTACATACAATGGTATTACTGTAATAAACTTATATGATGAACCTTTAGTTCACCAACCTTCTTGCTCTTGGGAAGATGGAATAGGTAGTATTATTACAAATTGGGATATAGCTGAAGAGCATGGGGATTATAATTCATACAACTGGCTAATAAATAGTTCAATGGATTCTATTCCTGAAGTAAATGGTATTTTTGACAGCTTACCGGGTGATACATATATATTATATCATACGGATGAATCAGGCTGTAATATGTATGACACCATTTCAATTGTTATATTGGAACCATTAGATTATTCTGTTAGTGTAGATTATTTTTCAGACACATTAGGAAATCCAATGTTCACATCTTCAATTAGTGTTTGGGGAGAATCTCTACCTTATGATGTTCTTGATATTTATGCTACACAAGGACCAGTTATTTCATGTAATGAAAGTATTGAGTTTGAAATAATAAATGATACTGTTCTACCTGCAGAGTATGAAGTTACAGGATATTTATCTGATTGCATGATAAACTATATTGATTCTTTACCATATTTTGTATTGTTTGGAGCTTCTACAAATAATATTTATGATTGTGATTTAATTGATATTTTCATTTTTGATAGCATCCCGAACTTCCATGACACAATTTACTTTGATACAATAGTAAAACCGACAAAATGTTTAGCCTCTGGTTATGGTGACGGTGTATTGCAGATTTGCAACATTAGTACTGCAGAAGACATATACCCTGTATTCTTTTATAATAGTACCACAGGAGATACTCTAGTATGGAATGGTAGTACAAGTGACACCTTAGTATTCGAAAATTTGGAAGCAGGAATTACCAATATATCATTTTGGAATGCTTTTAGTGGTGTAAACACAGTTTCTGTTATTGTATCAAATCTGTGGGATTTTGAACTATCGGGGACTGTTACCACTGGCACCTATCCTGCATATGATGGTCAAATAATTGCTATTGAGAGTATAGTAGTTGAAAGTTTAGCCTCCCTTACATTTAAAAACTGTACAATATATACAGCGTATGACACGTATAATAATATAAGCGAAACCGAGTGGATTGTAAAATATCGAGGCAAACTAACTATTGAAAATTCAACTATTCAATCCGGTTGTCCGCAAAAATGGATGGGAATTACTGCAAAAGCAATTTCCCCAACACATCCATACTCGCAAACACTAACTCAGTCTCCTCAAATGGGAGAGTATTACAACTATCATGGGTATGTTGTGATGACTGGTTCTTCATTAATCAGGGATGCAAAAAAAGCAATTTGCTTAGAAATAGGCTCAGTCGTAAACTCGCAAAATTCGACTTTTACAAACAATGAATATGCTATTTATTTCACTCCGTATTCTCGAAATTCTCAACTATTAAATGTTTCAACTATAAAAACAAATACATTTATAATTGACTCCTTACTCCATCCAACAACACTTAGCGGTACTGACAGATATCCTATATCTCAACTTTACATTGACCAAGTTTTGGGAGGCATAAATCTATTAGGAAATTCATTCAATTTCATTCCAACGACAATCCATAGTTCAGGAAGAGGAAATGCAATATATAATTATGCCAGTAAACTAATTGTAAAAGAGTATGGATCTTACTCTAGTATTATTGGTGGGTTCGAATATGGTATTAAATGCGAATCAGGCTCTGCGTCAGCAAGAACAGTTTCAATTGGTGAAACAAATTTTACTGGAAACGTAACTTCTGTTTTTATAAAGAATTTTCTTGCTCCACGAGTTACAAACAATGAGTTTAATTGTAATTTCATTTTTCAACATACTCCTCCGCCATTTTTTGTACATCCACTAACAACAGCTATTTATCTCGAAGCTTGCGACCAATATGACATTAGTCTCAATGATATTAAAAATGCATTTACCGGCGCCTACATCCGCAACTCGGGCGAAAATTACAACCTGCTATACAAAAACGACTTCGACAGCGTAGCATACCCTGCTATGGCGAATTTGAAAAACAGTAATTTTGAACAATTTAATAACATTGGCGAAACTGGCCTCGAAATAAAATGTAACGATTTTGATCATTTTTATAACGCAATTTCAGTTACTGGGAATATGCAACAAAGTCAGGGGGTAGAAAACGGACAATCACAGCAACTTGCTGGCAATAGGTTTTATACACCAACTTCTACTACAAACACTCAGAGCGAATTTTGTGTTAGTACTTCAATTCCTGTAGATTTGAATGTTGCACGTTATGATTATTACCATCACAATAATGCTTTATGCTTACCGGATAAACATACTCCGCTGAAGGTCGAAACACATAATTTCATTTTGATCCCTTATGACGAGAATTCAGCCTGCCCCGATAGTCGCAGTGCAAAATCCACAACAAAATCAACCAGTTCTATTTTTGAACAATATGTTGAAATTGATGATAGTATTTCACTAGCGATATCGAATAAAGAAACAGAACTTCAGCAAATAGTTGACAATGGCAATACATTATTGTTGCAAGCTATAGCTTCAGGGATGAACAATAGTAATTACAATCAGGTAATGACTGATCTGAACCTAGAAGGTATGATTAGCGATGATGTGGTTCTTGAATTGATGCAGAATACACAAGCGCCATCAGCAGCCAAGACTTTAACACTTATAGAAAACTCTCCTTTACCAAAAGTAGGGAAGGATAAAGTAAACGAGATGACAGATGTTGATGAGAACTTAAGAGCAATCTTATTACATTATCAAGATGGAAAAAATGCACGTGAAATTAAAGAGTCAGAAATTAATAATATGAAACAAGAGAAAAGACGGAATATCTCACAGCTTATTAAGTATGTGGCTTATGAAGATGACGATCTATTGAACTCTAATTTAATTGATTTTCTGGAATCCCAGCATACAATTATTGATAATAAAACGGCTTTTAGGTTTGCATTAGCAAATAATGATTATCACAAAGCTGATCAATTTTTAACTAATCTTCAAACAATGTCACAAACAATGGACATTAACAAAAAAACTGAGATTGAGAATTACATTCAGTTACAGTCTATTGCTATAAATGCTGAGGATAATGTGACTCTAGCTGATAGTATTGTTTATGCAAATGCAGAATTTTTGTTTGCGTTAGCAAATGATACTTTAGTTGTTGAATCTGCTCAAGCTCAAGTAATACTTGAGCATGCTGGTTTAGCTGAATATCCTCCGATTGTATATCCACCAGTAATAGATAATCAAAAAAGTGTTAAAATCAAAAGCCCAATTAATCCTATAAAAGATCCTGCAAATGAATTTTTTAAAATTTATCCTAATCCAGTTAAAGAAATTTTATATGTTGAATATTTTTTACTTGATATTGAAAGTGAAGAAAACAAATATCTTGAAGTACTTTCGGAAACTGGCGAATTGATTGAAAGAATTCAAATTTCTAATCAAGCTGGTATTATTCAATTAAATGTTCGCAACTATAAACCTGCAATATATCTTATAAGGTTAAATACAACATCTTACAAATTTACAAAAAATTAGGTTATGAAAAAGTTGTTAATCATTATAATTGCTCTAATTCAGGTTCATATTGGGTATTCACAATCAGTTTTTAACACTGTTTATTATTATGAAAATGGAAACATATCTAGCTCTGCAATACCCGATGGATTGGACTTTGTTGCGTTAAATGGAACCACTGTTGGTGATTCGAGAGGATTTGTCTTTACCAAGTTAGATTCTAATGGAGCTATTCTATTTAACAAAAGTTATGATCATGAATTGTTTGATTTATATGAAGGTCTCCCAAATTGTCTAAAGTTAGATTCAATAGCAAATCAGTTTTATTTGACTGGAGTTGCTGAAAATATTTCAACATTAGACAGGATTCCATTTTTGGCAATATTCGATAGTGAATTGGACAGTCTCTATTTTAAGATAATAGATGTAGATTCCGTATTTGGGGCTTATGATATTACAAAATTTAATGATTCTGTTTATGGTATTGTAACTTCAAATATTATCCCAGAAGATTATGAAATGGGATTACTAATATACGATATAATTAATAATACTATTATACATAATTGTGGTTACGGACCAGAAGCTTCACATTCTAATGAGGTCGGAACAGAAATAATTCTAACTCGTAGTCGTGATTTTCTCCTCGGCGGTTTCACCTTCGGTTTTAGCACCTCCACCTACAAACAGGACTGGTACTTGGTAAAAACCGACAGTGTTGGCAATATGATATGGGAGCGTCATTACGGCAATCCCAACGAGAACGATGGCCGCATAACATCTATGGTTGAATCTCAAGATTCTGCTTATGTTGTTGCCGGTGGTCAGGCCATCTGCAACTGGAGTATGAACCCGATTTCGGAAGCCGCATTGCGCAAAATTGATACTGCTGGGAATCTGGTTTGGGAGAAGTTTTACAGACGGTATGATTTGGACAATGATGCTGGTTTAATGCGTTACAGCAATATGTATATTTCTGATATTATTGAACTTGATGATGGATGCTTTGCTGCAGCATTAAATTATAAAAGAGCCGATGGCGATGGCGGTGCGTATAGGTTTAGGTTATTTAAATTCGATTCATCTGGGAATATTCTATTTAGTCGCACGATGAGCAATACAGGGATTGAATTTGTTCAAAGTTTATATAGTTCGTCTATTAAGTCAACAACAGACAATGGATTTATTATAAACGGATATGGAGACTATACTTGGGATTACGACCCTCCACAACAATTCTTTCTAATAAAAACCGACAGTCTCGGTTGCGAAGGCGAACTCTACCTTGCACCTCCTCCCGAAAATGTTGAATGTCCCGATTTTCCAGCAATAATGTATTGCAACCAAACATATACTTCAAGATTAAGAGTGCAGGGCAAATCTGCTCCTTATACTTTGGAGTTTAGTACTAGCGAAACAATCGAAAATTTGTACTATCCTCCGGTTTTCATTCCTAAATCACAAGGAACCGGAAGCTTCACTGTCCATGTTGGTATTGATACCTATAATCACAGTTACGATACTGCGACACTGTTTAACCCAATTCCTGCAGAGGACACAGAACCAGATATTATTGAACTGCCTTTTAGTATTACCATTCCCGAAAACTATTTCGGTCCCGACCTTACAGTAACAATAACAAATGGTTATGGCGAAAGCTACGAAATTACACTACCGGTTTATGTTGATTGCAATGTAAGTGCAGAGCAAATAACAGCAAATGCAAATATTAGTATTTATCCAAACCCTGCCAGTGATTTTCTGCAAATAAGTTTACCACAATTTGAGGATAACTCTTTTGTGAAAATTATAAATGCACAGGGGCAAACTATAATTACACAACAGTTGTTTTCTGCCGAAACCGAAATTAACATTAAAGAACTTGCAGCAGGAAGTTATGTTGTGAGGGTTTATTGTGGAAATAAGATTGAGAATTTGAGGTTTGAGAAAATGATGTAAATGAAATTCCTGCAACCAGGAGTATGCAAAACCGTGAGTTGCAACAACATAAGGACTCAAGGAAGAAATCTCCCGACAGCAGTTTTTCAATGACAGACATCAGAAAGTAATAATTGAAACGAATTTACAATTTCTGAAAATTTTGATAGAATATGTTACCTGTAGAGTTATATAATTTTAGACAAAACTATTTCACCAAATTCCTAACCCTATCCAAAACCGGAGGATGCGAATAAGAAATAAACACAACCCAAGGGTGAGGAGTAAGATTGCTCATATTATGTGAACTGAGTTTTTTTAGTGCTGAGACTAAATCTCCTGCGAGTCCGTAATTTGCAGCAAAATTATCTGCCTGATACTCAGCTTTACGACTTGCGAACGAAGAAATAATCCCAATAACAGACGATAAAGGACTGTAAATTATTCCAAAAGCAATCAAAGCAATATGAAAACTTGCAGCATCAACGCCTAAAGCCTGAGACAATGGATCGCTTCCGGCAAATAATCCGAATATAAATAAGGTTATGCCGGTTTCAATAATAGAAGCAAACATCGACTTATAAATATGTTTGTGCTTATAATGTCCGATTTCATGTGCCAATACTGCAACAATTTCTTTAGTTGTCATTTCTTCGATAAGGGTATCGTATAAAACTATGCGCTTTTTTGGTCCCATTCCGCTAAAATATGCATTTGCTTTTGTAGATCTTTTTGATCCATCAATAACAAATATGTTTGAGATATTAAAGCCGGCTTTTTTGCCGAATTCCATAATCGCTGTACGAAGTTCTCCATCCTCAAGCGGCTTTTGTTTATTAAATAGTGGAACAATTAAGGTTGAATAAAACATATTCATAAAAATCGAAAAAACAACTACCAATGCCCAGGCATATAACCAAAAATACTGAGGATTTAATTCGTAAAACAATATTATCAACGACAAAATCCCTCCACCAATAATTGCCATTAATAACCACGACTTTATTTTATCGAGGATAAATGTCTTTACTGTTGTTTTGTTAAAACCATATTTCTTCTCGATCACAAAAGTGTCGTAAACAGAAAAAGGTGTAGTCAAAACATCGCTGGCAAAAAAGATAATAGCAAAAAACAACAAGCTTCTCAAAATATAATGATCCGAAATACTCGCGGCCAAACTATCCACAAAAGCAAATCCATTGAAAAGCAGCATTGCCACAATTAAAATAAAACTAAAAATTGAGCTTAAAATCCCAAAACGATAGTTCTCGGTTTTGTACTCTTGCTGACGTTTGTACTTATCAAAATCGTAAACATCTTTTAACTCATCGGGTATAGGTTTATTAAACCACGAAGCGTTAAGAAAATCCAAAATCTGTTCGAAGAAAAATCCTAAAACTACAATCGATAAAATAATAATAAAAATAAGGTCACCACTCATAAAATTTGTTTTTTGCAAATTTAGAAATATTTGAATACAAACCGAAATTGCACTTTTATTAACACAAGCAAGCACATCAAATACTAGTTAAAAGATTAATAAAAATGGTTCTACCACTATTTTAATGGAAGATTTCTGTTTAGGAAATTAGAATATGTGTTTTTACCGAATTCGCCAACGCGCCCTTTTTTTC
>JAFGVU010000132.1 GCA_016937855.1 Bacteroidales bacterium
AAATTAAATATATATTATTACATTTGTTTCAGATTGCTATAAAACGAAACAAAGGGAGGGTTGTTTTTATTGGATTTGAAATCATAAATGATTTTGTGAAAATATTTATAAAATATTTGGGAGATAAAATTGATTTGGAAAGCATTTATTTTATTGATATTTCTAAGAAAGGGGAAACATGTGAAAATCTTGAAGAAATGACTTGCCCGGAATTAACTATAACAAAGCTATATACTGATTATTTTGGGGGAAATATGAAAATTGAGAGCAAGAATAATGACGTGCAGATAGAGGTAGAAATACCAATTACAAAACTTGGTTCGAAAATTTATGAGCATGAACCTAATCAGGAAAAGGCTCCTGATCTTAGTCGCTTAACAATTTTGGTTGCTGAGGATGAAAGGATAAATTTTCATCTTATGAAAACAATTTTGACTAAAGCCGGTGCTACTGTAAGACGCGCCGTTAGTGGTAGTGAGGCTATACAGATAGTAGAAACAGACGATTCTATCTCATTAGTTTTCATGGATCTTAAAATGCCAGGACTTGGAGGCGTTGAAGCATTACAAATAATAAAAAGTATAAAACCTGATTTGCCTGTAATAGCTTGTACTGCTTTTACTCAGTCCGAAGATCTTGATAGCATAAAAAAGGCTAAATTCGATGACTTTTTGCCAAAACCAGTTCGCCGAAAAGACCTTTTTGCGATAATTGATAAAATTGTACAGAGTTAATCGGTACTATAAAAATAGCTTCGCCTATAAGGTTGTTAGCTAACCTAAGCTACCTAAAATATTTATCCATTAAGTGCTTCTGCTCCGCTTGTGATTTCAAGGATTTCGCTGGTTATAGCTGCTTGTCTGGCTTTGTTGTAAATAAGAGTAAGCTCTTTTATTAACTCCGTTGCATTGTCTGTCGCTTGGTGCATAGCAGTCATTCGGGCTCCATGTTCGGCAGCATTTGAGTCAATTACAGCCTTAAAAAATTGAATTCGCAGAGCTTTCGGAATCATTTCGTCCATTATTCTCTCCATATCAGGCTCAAAGATATATTCAGAAGGGTTTTGATTTTCCCTTTTATCTGTTTCTATTTGCATTGGCAAAAACGATTCAGCTGTTTGTTCATGAACAGCAGCATTCTTAAAACTGTTATAAATAAGCTCTATTTTGTCAAATTTCCCGTTCTTAAATTCTTCCATTAAATAGGTTGAGTACTCAACAGATGATTCAAAACTTAGGTTGTCAAAAAGCTCGTTTCCTGATAAGACTATCTCATATCCTAGTTTTTTAACATAATCATTTGCCTTTTTGCCAATACAAACAAATTTTATCTGTTCTGCCGAAAGATTAGAATATTTCTCATTTATAACACTATATGCTTTTTTACATATATTTGCATTGAAAGCCCCACAAAGACCTCTGTTTGAGGCGATTAGGACAATCAAAACTTTTTCAATAGTGCGATGAGTATTGTATATTCCTTTATGATTTTTATCTAAACCCGAGCTTACTTCTGCCAAAACATCCTTAAGCTTATTTGCGTATGGTCTTATCTGAACTACTCTGTCCTGCGCTTTTTTAAGCTTTGCAGCAGAAACCATTTTCATGGCAGATGTAATTTGCCTGGTCGATTTAACCGAAACTATTCTGTTTCTTATATCTTTAAGTCCTGCCATTTTAAAATTTAGTTATTATATTTTAAAGAAATTTCGTTGGCTACTTTGGTAAGCACATCGGTAATCTCATCGCTTAATTCTCCTGTAGCTAATCTGTCCATAATATCTTTATGATTTATGTTTAAAATGTCAATGTAAGTTTTTTCAAATTCTCTTACTTTCTCTAAAGGGACATTTTTTAATAAACCTTTTGTTCCGCAATAAATAATTGCTGCCTGATTTTCAACCAATACAGGGCTGTGTTCTGCTTGTTTTAGTATTTCAACATTCTTTCTGCCCTTATCAATTACCGAAAGAGTAACAGCATCGAGGTCAGATCCGAATTTTGAAAACGCCTCAAGTTCTCTAAACTGAGCTTGGTCGATTTTTAGTGTTCCAGCAATTTTCTTCATACACTTTATTTGCGCATTTCCTCCAACTCTGGAAACAGAAACTCCAACGTTAATTGCCGGGCGTACACCTGCATTAAACAAACCAGACTCAAGGAAAATCTGACCATCGGTAATAGAAATTACATTTGTTGGAATATATGCTGAGATATCACCTGCTTGTGTTTCAATAATAGGTAATGCCGTCAAAGAGCCACCACCGCGAACTTTCCCTTTTAAACAGTCGGGTAAGTCGTTCATGTTAGCAGCAATTTCATCAGATTTAATGATTTTTGCAGCTCTTTCGAGTAATCTTGAGTGTAAATAAAATACGTCACCAGGATAAGCCTCACGTCCCGGAGGTCTTCTAAGTAGTAGAGAAACCTCTCTATAAGATACCGCTTGTTTTGACAAGTCATCATAAATAATTAGTGCGGGACGTCCTGTATCGCGAAAATATTCACCAATTGCGCAACCTGCAAAAGGAGCATAAAACTGCATGGCCGCAGGGTCTGATGCTGATGCTGTAACAATAACAGTGTAGTCTAACGCACCATAATCATCAAGTGTTTTAGCTATATTTGCAACAGTAGAACCTTTTTGACCAATTGCCACATAAATACAAAAAACAGGTTCTCCCTTTTCGTAAAAATGCTTTTGATTGATTATTGTGTCGATTGCAATTGCTGTCTTACCCGTCTGACGGTCACCGATAATCAATTCGCGCTGTCCGCGACCAATTGGAACCATTGAGTCTATTGCTTTAATACCTGTTTGTAATGGCTCGTTTACCGGCTGACGATAAATTACACCGGGAGCAATCCTTTCTAATGGCATTTCGAAAAGTTCGCCACCAATAGGGCCCTTACCGTCAAGAGGTTCACCAATTGTATTTACAACACGACCTAACATTTCTTCGCCAACCATAATTGATGCAATCCTTTGTAGTCTGCGAACAACGTCACCTTCTTTTATCATTTCGCCGGCACCTAAAAGCACTGCACCAACATTATCTTCTTCTAGGTTTAATACAATTCCTTTAATCCCATTGTCAAACTCAATAAGTTCGTTTGCCTGAACATTGTCAAGTCCGTGAATTCTGGCTATCCCGTCACCAACCTGCAGTACTGTGCCGACTTCTTCGAGATTAGTTTTTCCGGATATTCCCTCTAGTTCATGTTTCAATATTTCTGATACTTCAGATGGTTTAATATCTGCCATAATTTTATTTTGTATTAAAGTTTTATTTGATATGATTCACTTTGTAATTTCTTTTTAATATCATTTAATTGGGTTTTAACACTTAAGTCTAATTGCTCATTTTCAATTCTAAGTATTATTCCCCCAATCATTTCATCTTTTATAATATTCTTGATTTCTACTTTTGACCCAAAACCACTAACAATTAAATCGGAAATCCTTTCAGAAGTTTCCTTGCTGATTTCAGTTTGAGTCGTTACAATTACCTGCTTAATATTGTTTTCTTTTCTGTAAAAAGTCTCAAAATTTCTGGCTATGTCAATCAAATATATTTCACGACTCTTGTCAACGAGTAAGTTCATAAAACGCATAGTTATTTCATGAACCGATTTTTCATAAACCTTTTTTAATAGATTAAGCTTGTCTGCAGCAGTTACAACCGGACTTGAAATAATTGAATTAAACTCAGGAGCCTCGTGAGTAGTTTCTCTTATTAGTTTGAAGTCGTTATACACTTGGTCGAGAACATTTTGTTCTTTGGCAAGCATAAAAACAGCTTTTGCGTATCGTACCGATATCTTACTTTGATTCATTTAATTAAGTTTTACGTCTTTCAATAAATTATCGATAAGTTGCTCATGTTCAGGACCGGATTTAAGCTCTTTTCTAATAACTTTTTCGGCAACAAGTACTGATAATTCTAATACCTGATTTCTAATTTCCTCAAGGGCAGCAGCTCTTTGTGCTTCAATCTCTTGTTTTGCTGATTTTTTGATTTTATCAACTTCGGCTTTTGCTTCTTCTTTGGCCTGACCAACAATTTGATCTTTTATTGCCCTTGCTTCTTGAATCATTTTATCTCTTTCGATGCGCGCTTCGGCAAGAATTTTTTCATTGTCAGAATGCAATCTTTTCATCTCTTCACGAGCCAATTCCGCCTGATTGAGGGCATCTTCAATGCTCTGATTTCTTTTAGAAATCATATTGTTTATTGGTTTCCATGCAAATTTTGATAGTGCAAATAACAAAATTGCAAAAATAACCCCTGTCCAAAAGATTAATCCAATTCCCGGTGTTACAAGATCCATATTATTATTTTTTAAATATTTTTTAAATTAAACATTTCCCGGAGCCAATCGCCCAACGGGAAATGTAAGATGTTTTTTAGCTTTGCAGCAATGCTACAACAACACCAAATAGAGCCACACCCTCTACAAGAGCAGCAACGATAATCATTGCCGACTGAATGTTTTTTGCAGCTTCGGGTTGTCTTGCGATTGCATCCATTGCAGAGCTACCAATTTTTCCGATACCATAGCTGGCACCAATTACTGCTAATGCAGCACCAATTGCTGGAATTCCTGTCATAATAAATATATATTAAAGTTAAACATAAAAAACTCAAATTTTAATGATGATCTTCTACTGCCATGCCAATAAATAATGAAGATAGCATTGTGAAAATATATGCTTGTAAAAATGCCACCAATATTTCAAGGCAATTCATAAATAATACAAATAAAACAGACACCGGCGACATCACTAACGATTCATAAATAAAAATTAATGAAACAAGGCTTAATATAATAATGTGTCCGGCAGTAATATTGGCAAACAAACGAATTGTTAGAGCAACAGGTTTTACAATCATACCCATTAATTCAACAATTGCCAAAATTGGTTTTACAAAAACTGGAACTCCAGGCATCCACAAGGTATGTTTCCAATAATGTTTGTTACCATTAAGGTTTATTGCAAAAAAAGTAAATGTTGCTAATGTTAAAGTTACTGCAATATTTCCGGTTACATTTGCATTACCAGGAAAAATAGGGATAATTCCCAAAAGGTTATTAAACAAAATAAAGAAAAAAATTGTTAATAGAAAAGGTAAAAATTTATCTGTCTTTTTTCCTAGATTTGGATAAACGATTTCATCTTTCACAAATAGGATTAACGGCTCCATAAATGCCTGTAATCCTTTTGGCCTGCCGGGATTACGTTTGTATGATTTGGCTACACTAATAAAAACTAATAAAAGTAGTACGGCAACTATCATCATCGAAAACACATTTTTTGTAATCGAAAAGTTTAGAGGTTTTTCGTTTACAACAACATGTTCTCCGTCTTTATCCTCGTATTTTATTTCTCCTTTTTCGTCGGCAAGATAAATTTTATTGTGATATAAAATATAAGTGTTATTCCCTTTTGTTACAGTTTTATGTCCATGCTCAAATTCGCTTGACAGAAACACATCTAATTGTCCATTATGAATTAGTATAACAGGAAGTGGAATTGAAACAGATACTTTTTCACCACTTTTATTCGTATAATCTAAAATGTGCCAATCGTGTGCATCTTTAATGTGATGCATGATTAGTTCGTTTACATTAAACTTTTCTTCTTCCTGTTCATGGGCTTGTTCTGACTCTGCAGCAATTACAGTGCTACTAAATAATAATGACAAACACAGGACTGTTAAAAGATATATTTTGTTCATAATAGTTTTTGACTAATTGTGCCACTACAAATTTACATTTTCAAAATCAATTTCCAAGAAAAATTCGATAAATTTTATATTTTTTCGTTTTTAAAATCTTGCACAAGATAATAAACCTCCGAAATTAAATAAATGAAATAAATCACAAAAAACTGAATTATATATTCCTTTTTGAATAAACTGTCGTTTTGAAATACCGGGAGTAAAAAAAATAATGATAAAAACATCTTAACTAAGCTACTAATTAAAAAAGCATAGCCGTGCATTTGAAACTTTGCTTTTCTAAAGATTATTTTTATCGCCAATACAGCAATTATTGTAATTCCGAGTAAAAAAGGGTGAATTAATATTAAATCGGGAGCGTACAAATATCTGCTAAAAAAATGCAATAGAATGAAGTGTATAGCAAATGCAATTATTCCGATGGACGCAATTTTTAATATTGAATATATATCTTTATTATTTATCAACATTGTTTACCTGTTTAATAACAAGATACAGAGATGCAAAAACTGAAAAAAGAGATAATACTATTGTAAATATGGGAGTTTCAAGATTAAAATACTCATCAATCCACACGCCTCCGTATGTTCCTCCTGCAATAATAATTGCCATTTCGAATGCCAAGGAAGAAAAACGGATAAATTTATTAACGCCTTTCTGAGTTTCTTTTAAGTCGTCTTTATTTTTTTGTTCCGACATCAGGGATATCTGAATTAAGCTCCTGATTTTTTATATTGCCACCCATGTTACAAGTTCCTGTAAATACAGCACCCGGTTCGATAGATAGTTTAGAGGCAATAATATCTCCGTTAATTTTTGCTGATGCTTTAAGCACAAGTAGCTCTTCAACTGTGATTTTGCCTTCAATTTCGCCTGAAATTTCGGCGTTTTTACAGAAAACCTCCCCAATAAGTTTTCCGGTACTTCCTAAAACCAATTTTGATTTAGAATTAAGATTCCCTTGCAGTTTACCATCAATGCGAATATCTCCTGATGAATTAACATCACCGGTAACAGAAGTGCCGTTTCCGATAATATTTAAACCGTTCATTTCTTCTTCGTAACTCCTTGCCATAGTATAAGTTTTTAATTTTGTTTACAAATATAATGAAAAAAAATCATTTTTTTTTCATTTTTCTAAAAACATTATATATTTTTGTGATGTTTTAAGTGGAAGGATTTGGATGCTTGCAACCACGAAAAAAAAATGCTAAAAATCGTCTAGCCTACATCCTCATAATCCGCAATAACATTTTATTAATTTAAAATTTTAAGAGATGAGTTATTATTTTACATCAGAATCAGTATCCGAGGGGCATCCCGATAAGGTTTCTGACCAAATTTCAGATGCAATTCTGGATGAGTTTATGGCATTTGATACTACTTCAAAAGTAGCATGCGAAACACTTGTAACAACAGGAATGGTTGTTGTTGCAGGAGAGGTTAAATCATCTGCATATGTTGATGTGCAAGAAGTCGCTAGAAAAGTAATTAACGAAATTGGATACACAAAAGGAGAGTATCGCTTCGATGGTAATTCTTGCGGTGTTTTATCGGCAATTCATGAGCAGTCTCCTGATATAAATCAAGGTGTGGTTGAAGGCGCAGGACTTCACAAAGAACAAGGTGCTGGAGACCAAGGAATGATGTTTGGCTATGCTTGCAGAGATACAGACGATTATATGCCTTTAGCTCTTGATCTTTCACACAGATTTTTACAAGTTCTTGCTGATATTCGCAAAGAAGGTAATCAAATGAAATATCTTCGCCCGGATTCAAAATCTCAAGTAACAATTGAATATAGCGACGATAATATTCCTCAAAGAATTGACACCATTGTTGTTTCAACTCAACACGACGATTTTGACACTGATGAGCAAAAAATGCTTGAAACAATAAAAAATGATGTCAAAAACATCCTTATCCCAAGAGTTATTGGCGATTTGCCCGAAAGAATAAGAGTCCTTTTTAAAGATGATTATACCCTTCATGTTAATCCTACAGGTAAATTCGTTATTGGTGGCCCTCATGGTGATACTGGCCTTACCGGTCGTAAAATTATTGTCGATACTTACGGTGGAAAAGGTGCTCATGGTGGTGGTGCTTTTAGTGGAAAAGATCCTTCAAAAGTTGACCGCTCGGCTGCTTATGCTTCGAGACACATAGCGAAAAATATTGTTGCTGCAGGAGTTGCAGACGAAATTCTAATCCAATTGGCTTATGCTATTGGTGTTGCAGAACCTGTTGGGGTTTTTGTAAACACATACGGAACTGCAAAAGTTAATTTCAAAGACTCAGAAATTGCTAAAAAAATTAAAAATATCTTTGATCTTAAACCTGCAGGAATTGAGAAAAGACTAAAATTACGTAATCCGATTTATCGCGAAACTGCATCCTATGGACACTTTGGACGCTCTCCGATAACTGTGAATAAACATTTCGATTCTCCTTACTCCGGTTCAAAAAATATCGAAGTAGAACTATTTACATGGGAAAAACTTGACTATGTAGATGCTGTTAAAAAAGAATTCGGTTTATAGTCCGAAATAATTATAATTAAGCCCTCTGTTGAAAAATTTTACTCTTCAGAGGGCTTTTTTTATTAAATCTTAAGTATTTTCGTAAAAAATTTCGACATGGAAAAGTATCGTAAATATATTGTTGGTGCCATAGGATTAACTCTTTTAATACTTTTTGTGATTTACTTTACAAATATTATCGGATGGATTCTTATTGCACTTTTTCTCGCTACTCTGGGTAGTCCAATGGTGCGTTTTATCAGAAAACTGAGAATAGGAAAACTGGTAACACCAAAATGGCTTGCTGCATTGCTTACTCTTGCAACAATGTGGTTTGTGTTGATAATGGCTTTCCAATTGCTTATTCCTCTTGTTATCGACCAAATTGGTGAGTTTCAGGCTATAGATGTTGAAACAGTTTCCGAAGGCCTCGAAAAACCAATTAAAAATCTTGACGATTTTATCCAACAAACACCTATTATTAATCAACCCGACTTTTCGACTGAAGATTTTGTTATCGAGAAAATAACATCCATCGTTAGTTTTACTTCGGTCGGAAATTTTGTTAACGACCTTGGAGGTACAGCATGGAATTTGTTTCTGTCCATTTTTTCAATAACCTTTATTTGTTTCTTTTTTCTTAAAGATACTCATCTTTTTGATAAGGGCGTATTGATGCTAGTGCCAAGTAAGTACGAAGAAAAAGCACAAAATGTACTCAACTCTGTACGAAATCTTATTGCCAGATATTTACTTGGAGTAATTCTCGAAACAGTTTTTATGATGACACTCTTTACTGTTGGATTATATCTTATAGGTGTGCAGTTTGATCTTGCTCTTTTGGTAGGACTCATTGGCGGAACATTAAACGTTATTCCATATATAGGTCCTTGGATTGGTGCAACAATAGGGGTGATACTTATTACAACTGCGAATATACAACTCGATTTTTATACCGAAATTATGCCCCTTATCCTTAAAATTTTAGGTGTTGTTGCCGTTGCACAATTAACAGATAATATCCTGTTTCAACCTCTGATTTACTCAAAAAGTGTAAAAGCTCATCCACTCGAAATATTTTTTGTGATTATTATTGCCGGAAGTATGTATGGCGTGCTTGGAATGATGTTGGCAATTCCTGCATATACCGTGCTTAGAGTCGTTCTTAAAGAGTTCCTGTCGCAATACAAATTTGTTCAGCAACTAACCCAAAACATAAGTACAGAAAAAGAACCTAATAAAAAACAAAAAGATAAAGATGCAGATTTATAAATTTGGCGGAGCTTCCTTAAAAAAAGCAGATTCACTAAATAATATTATCCAAATTATCTCAGCTAAAGATAGTCTTGTTATTGTTGTTTCTGCAATTGATAAGACTACCAATAAACTGGAAACTCTTGTTGATGCGGCAATAAAAAACGATAAGTCGCACATTGAAGTATTTAATCAAATAAAAGCTTTTCATCTCGAATTTGCCAGACTCGCTTTTGGTTCAGAATTTTCGAATTACTCTGCAGGATTAAATAAGCTTTTGGATAGTCTCAAAGACATATCTGATTTTGCAAATGCAGATTCTTACGACCAAACTTATGATGAAATTGTCAGCTATGGCGAGCTATTAAGCTCTTACATTTTATCTTCGTACTTAAAAATAAAAAATAGGCAAAATGTTTTAATAGATATCCGAGACATTATCATCACAGACTCAAATTTTAGAGATGCAAAGATTTTATGGCAGGAGTCTGAACACTCAGTCCAAAAGGCTTTTTGTGCTGAAAAGCTATACATTACTCAAGGATTTATTGGTAAGGATAAAAGTGGAAAAACCACAACCTTAGGAAGAGAGGGGTCAGACTATACTGCATCTGCCTTAGCTTATTTGCTTGATGCTGAGAGTGTTACAATTTGGAAAGATGTGCCTGGAATAATGAATGCCGATCCGTCATGGTGTGATTTTGCCGAAAAATTGGAATGTTTGTCGTTTAGAGAAGCCATCGAATTAGCATTTTATGGAGCTAAAGTGATTCACCCAAAAACCATAAAACCACTAGAAAACAAAAATATTCCTCTTTATGTAAAATCTTTTGTCGATTTTAATTCAAAAGGAACAGAGGTAACGAAATTGGACTATAAGCTTGACTTGATTCCTGTTTATATTCTCAAATCTGATCAGATTCTTATTTCAATATCACCAAAGGACTTTTCTTTTATTGTTGAAGAAAACATAAGTAAGATATTTGGTTTGTTTGCAAAGTATAAGATTAAAGTTAATATTACACAGAATTCCGCAATCAGCTTTTCGGCCTCAATTGACGGGCAGAACAGAAATTTCGATAATTTAATTGCTGATTTAAATTCGGAGTATTATGTTAGATACAATACCGGGTTGCAGCTTGTTACCATCCGTTATTACACAGAGGAGTCTATTAATAAAATGACAAGAAATAAAAACATTTTAGTTGAGCAGCGAAGTAGAACAACTGCGAGATTCGTATTGCAAGATTAGAATCTTTTAATTGTCTGATTTTCTGCCAAAGGCTAAATCGCCAGCATCACCCAGTCCCGGTACAATATATGATTTACTCGTAAGTTCGTCGTCGATAGCGCCAACCCAAACAGTAATCTCACTTTCGGGAAGTACTCTCTCTATATATTCGATTCCTTCTTTACTTGCAATAATAGCAGCAATATGAACATGTTTTGGTTTCCCGTAATCCAATAGCCCTTTATAAGCTAACTCTATACTACCTCCGGTAGCTAGCATTGGGTCGTTAATAATAACAATTCTATCCTCAACAGGTGGAGAAGAAATATAATCTATCTGTATTTCAAATTCACCACTTTTATCATACTTGCGATAACCTGCAATAAATGCGCTTTCGGCATGATCAAAATAGTTAATGAATCCTTGATGGAATGGCAATCCTGCACGTAAAACAGTTGCAACAATCGGTTGTTCGGTCAAAGTAGGGACATTTGCAATACCCAGAGTAGTTGTAATATCTTCTTCGGAAAACGGCAGCAGTTTGCTTATTTCGTAGGCCATAATTTCTCCTGTTCTGGCAAGGTTTTTTCTAAAACGTGCTTTGTCTAATTGTATTTCATGATCTCGAATTTCTGCAATAAACTGGTCTAATAGTGTTCCTTTTCCTCCAAGATTGTAAACTTTCATTGCTATATGTTTTTAAAACCGATAAAAAACTTTTATTCCTCTCTTATGCTGCACAAAATCAATTAAAATGTAATTATAAGAAAATATTATCAGAATCTCGAAATTTTTAAGAATTATTAATTTCTAGATAGCATTATAGGGATATCTCTCAAAGTGTATTTCTCTTGCCATATTAAATAGTACTTCGCGGAATTCGTCGGTATTCTGTTTCATTTTTGCTGAAATGAACACACACGGGTATGAGTTTTTGGCAAAATATAACTCCTTAAAATCATCTAAAGAGTAGTTTATTTTTTCTTTTGGACTTAGATCGTCTTCATCTTTAGGAATAAAGCTAAATTGGTCGGTTTTATTAAAAACTATTAATCTCGGTTTATCATTTACTTTTAACTCTTTTAGAGTCTCATCAACAACAGTCATCTGCTCTTCAAAAGATGGATGAGAAATATCAACAACGTGAACAATCATGTCCGATTCACGCGTTTCATCAAGAGTTGATTTAAAGCTTTCTACTAATTTATGAGGCAATTTTCTGATAAAACCTACGGTGTCACTTAATAAAAATGGCAGATTATTTAGAACAACTTTTCTAACAGTAGTGTCGAGTGTGGCAAATAGTTTATCTTCTGCATATACATCCGATTTGCTGATGAGATTCATGATAGTAGATTTTCCAACATTTGTATATCCAACTAATGCGACGCGTACCAATTGTCCTCTGTTTTTACGTTGTTGATACATTTGTTTGTCAATTTTGACAAGATCGGTTTTTAGTTTAGATATTTTATCAAGTATTATTCTACGGTCGGTTTCTATTTGCGACTCTCCGGGTCCACGCATCCCAATGCCACCCCTCTGACGTTCGAGGTGAGTCCACATTCTGGTTAGTCGTGGCAATAAATATTGATATTGAGCTAATTCCACTTGTGTTTTTGCATGTGCTGTTCTAGCTCGTTGTGCAAAAATATCAAGAATAAGATTTGTTCGATCCAGAACTTTTACTTTAAGGATGTTTTCAAGATTTCGTAACTGTGTAGGGCTTAATTCATCATCAAAAATTACAAGTGAAATTTCTTTTTCGGTAATATATTGTAAAATCTCATCTAACTTTCCACTCCCGACATAAGATTTTGGATTCGGATTAGTAATGCTTTGAGTAAATCTTTTTACAGGCTCAACTCCTGCCGTTTTCGCAAGGAAATCGAGTTCGTCGAGGTACTCATCAACTTGTTCGCGAGTTTGATCTTGACTAATAACACCAACAAGCACGACTTTTTCGATTTGATCAGAATTTGTTTCCATTATAAACTATATGGTATAAAAAGACCCTGTCCAAAAAGGACAGGGTCACATATTTATTTTAATCTTATTTTAATACAATTTAAAATTGATTGGAACTACAAAAGTAACTGGAACAGCTTTTCCTCTTTGTTTACCGGGGCTCCAGTTAGGTAAAATTGAAACAACTCTTTTAGCCTCTGCATCCAAATACGGGTCAACACCTTTTGCTACCTGAACTTTAGTAACACGACCGGTTTTGTCTATTACAAACTGAATAAATACTCTACCTTGTATGCCGTTTTCTTTAGCGATCTCCGGATATTTAGTGTTATCTGCAATAAATTTCATAAGAGCAGCATCTCCACCCGGGAAAACTGGTTTGTCTTCAACAACAGCAAAGGCAATTGGCTCTACCTCTTCTTCAACAAAAACCTCTTCGGTTGTGATGATGTTAGTGTTTGTTCTGGTGTTTTCATCAGCTTCACTATTCATATCAATCTTATCAACCTCTTTATCGTCCTCAACAACAACAAGCTCTTCAATTACTTGTTCCGGTTCTTCTTCAATAATTTCTTCCTCTGGTGGTTGTTCTTCCTCAAATGTGTTTTCGATTTCTTCCTCAAAAACCTCTTGCATGTTTAGATCGCCGAGATTGCTTTGTGAAACTTCTTCGGTTGTCCACTCGAATGCAACCAAGCATATTCCAAGTGCTACAACTAATCCAATTTCAAGAAAAATCATTTTTTTCTTTTCAAGATCCGCTTTAGGTGATTTTTTAATTTGCATCGTTCTAAAATTTAAAAGTTCGTAAAATTAGTAATTTTCTCAACTTCTGCCAAACTTTAGCAAAAAAATTTTCGCATAATTGATACAAACACTTTAACTATTCCATAAAAAACATATTTTTTTTATGATTTTATTCATAACGAATAATTATTTGCAAAATTGTGTTTGTGGTATTTATTTAAATGAGTTATTCTGCTTGTCGGAAAAATATTGCTGCCGAATTATTTACTCTGGAGGGTTTTATTGCAGAAATTACCTGAAAAAAATAATATTAGTATGAAAATAGGTTTAATTGAATTGAATATTGACTATTATACTAATTTTGCAATAAATTAAAATGATTATCCGTATTTGTACCTAAATTCATTTTTATAACTAACGCTCGCCACTAGTAATCTGTTGAACAGAGACTCTCCGTAG
>JAFGVU010000133.1 GCA_016937855.1 Bacteroidales bacterium
ACTGTAGAAATAATATTACGTCCTCATGCAATCGGACTATATATTATTTCACATTGGTATAAAATGGGGATTGTACAAAGCACAAAAATTAACAATTGCTACACAAAAAGCCCCATGCCCTATGCCCCATGCCCCATGCCATGTTTTGAGGAAAAGAAAATACATATTCTAATTTCAAACCAGCTAAATAATTACAACAAATCAAGCATTTTAAACATTTTATTAGACTTTTGTTACAAGTTTCAAATTTTTAATCCATTTTCACTAAATTTGCAAAAAAAACTGTGACAATAAATTTAAGAGGTGATCTAAAAAACCTGGAAACCCCATTAGTAATGGGAATACTTAACATTACTCCTGATTCTTTCTTCGAGAGCAGCAGACACATCAATAATAAAAACATTGCAAAAACTATAAAACAAATGTTTGATGATGGTGCCGACATTATTGATATTGGAGCAATGTCGAGTCGTCCGGGAGCCGAAATCATTAGCGAAGACGAAGAATACAATCGCCTTAAACCAGTTTTTGAAACAATCATTTCTGATTTTCCGGATAAGAATTTCTCAATTGATACAATCAGATCATCTATCGCAAAAAAAGCTGTTTGTGATTATGGTTTTGCAATTATCAACGATATTACCGGAGGCAATTTTGACGCTCAAATGTTTGCCACTGTAGCAGAATGCAAGGTCCCATTTATCGTCATGCACATGAGGGGAAATCCGGCAGACATGCAACAACTAACTGATTACCAATCAATTACAGACGAAATCATATTATATTTCTCACAAATAGTAAGAACCCTCAATAACATGGGAGTTAATGACATAATTATTGATCCAGGTTTTGGTTTTTCTAAAACAATAGAACAAAATTACTACTTATTAAATAAATTAGAGACTTTTAAAATCTTTGATTTACCAATTTTAGCAGGATTATCGCGAAAATCGATGATCTGGAAGTCATTAAATATAAGCCCTTCAGAAGCTTTAAACGGAACAAGTGTTTTAAACTCAATTGCTTTACAAAAAGGCGCAAATATTTTAAGAGTACACGATGTTAAAGAAGCCAAAGAAGTTGTACATTTGCACAGTTTACTAAAGGCAAATCAAAACTTGTCCGTTAAATAAAATTTGATAATTTTGCATTATGTTAGCAGCGTTTATACATATCAGATTTCTGGACATTCTGGATATTTTTCTGGTTGCATTTCTTTTATATCAGCTATACCGCTTAATAAAAGGCACAGCAGCTATGCGTATCTTTGCCGGAATTTTCATTATTTATCTTACATGGTTATTGGTAAAAGCAATGAAAATGGAATTGATTGGCACAATCATGGGTCAGGTTATTGGTGTTGGTATGATTGCACTTATTGTTGTTTTTCAGCAAGAAATACGGCAGTTTTTGTTAATGATAGGAAACAGATACGTTAAAGGAGGCACATTCAGATTGATACGGAGCTCTCGTTTTCAATCGGGTTACAGTACAATAAATATAGAGCGAATTACCCAAGCTGCAATAGAGCTATCAATGACAAAGACAGGAGCATTAATTGTAATTGCCCGTGATGCATCATTAAAAACATTTGCTGAAACAGGCGAAATCTTAAATGCAGATATCAACACCCAGTTAATAAAATCTATATTTTATAAAGATGCACCATTGCACGACGGAGCAATACTAATTTCCAACAATAAAATTATTGCAGCAAAGTGCATATTACCATTATCATCAGCACCTGATTTAGCTAAAGATTACGGATTAAGACACAGGTCGGGATTAGGAATGACCGAAGTTACAGATACAATTGTTGTGATTGTGTCGGAACAAACAGGCAATATTGCCGTTGCTCGCGAAGGACGAATTTATACAGTTTCTAATCTTGAGCGTTTAAGCAAAATAATAACGGGTTTTCTTAGTAAAAGTAGCGATTAATGCATCACCACTGCCTATAGAGATTAATATAAGTATGCTTTTACTATACCATTCAACCTTTCTTTTATTGAACTCCAACTTACATTTTTAAACATTTGTGGCATAGGCTCCAATTCAGCATCTGTGAAATATACAAGGCTCTTTAAAAGCAAAAATTCTGTCGCCTCCGGATATTTTTCTAAATAAAATCTTAGGATTTGTTTGAAATCAAATAATTCCAATAAAAAATAAATATCAACAAAGTCCTTGCGAGTACCTCGATTCGTTATTGCAGACAATTTCATAGCTGCAATATCTTCAAGCGATGCCATACAAATACCATTTTCGATGACAGGAGACTTTAACCATGGATAACTGTAATCAACAAAATTAACCTTTATATTATTTAGTCTAAATATCTGAATTTTTTCTGTTAACAAAACATTTTCCACATTAATATTATTGCGTGTTAATACAGCCTGAAAATGCTGTGGAAGTGCTTTTTGAAATGAAAACAAATCTAGGTCTATTGAGAATCGATGCCCTAATTGAAGTGCTAATGCAGTTCCCCCAACAAGACGAAATTCCTTGATCATTTCTAAACCTTGCAGTTTCTTTAAGAGTTCCAAAGTGTCGGGGTTGACTGTCTTAGTTTGTAGCATCTGAATTCAGTAATTGGTGTATTTAAATATAGAGCAATAAAATTCAAGGATTTTGGAAATAAACTTCTAATTTGCAATGCAGCATCTTTGATTTGGTCTTTAGGATAATATCGAATTAGTTCCTTCCAGTCTTGCAAAGTTCCATAATCTAAAACTCTTGCAATAATAAAAGCTAAATGCTTTTGATAATCCAAAGACTGAATATCAATGTCCCAGAACAAATTTATTGAGAATTCCGGTTTTCTGCTATCATTAACCTTATTCATATTTCAACATTCCCTTAGGTATATCTTTTACAAAGATAACAAAAAGCAAAACACAACAAAAAAACTAGAGTTGGAGTTAATCAATTACCTTAATCCCTTTTTCATATTAAAATCGCTTGAACTCGCTAGTTTTTGCGAAGTTTCTATCGCAGTTAAAATTTGATTTAGTTTAGTAACATCACTTTCGTAGGCTAAGTCTATCAAAAACTTATAAAACCCTTTGGATTGAAACTTTGAGATATTTTGAGTAACCGAAACAGGCATATCCGGTAAAATAATAGTAAAACCTGACTTCACAATTTTTTTGTATGTTTTCCCGGCCTCATCTCTTAAAGTATCAGTCGATTTTATCGGCATACGAGAATAAAACAACTCAGGATAGTAAAAAATAGGGACAATTCCATTCCGATCCTGCCCTTTTAACATATTTGGATATTCATTTTCGTATGGATAGATATATTCCTTCGCTCCCACACCCTTAATAAAATTAATGGCAATATCATTCAAAGCATAAACACTCTCGCTTGTGCAAAAGTCTGCATTATTAGGTAACAAATCAACCTGAGAAATATGATTAACGCAAAAGGTTCTATATCCTTGAGCGAAAAGCTGTTTTAGTAAGTCTTTGTACCGATCAATTTGTAATTCGCTTATAAACTTTGGCAATTCAGGGATGATTATCGACATAATTTTCCTGTCAAAGTTTGTCACCAGCAGAGTCTGAGCATTTCTTAAATCAAATTTTACAAAAATTTTATCAAAATCTGTAAAATTTCCAACTTTTGTCAGTTGAGAGTTATCTATCCGCAAAAACAACTTTGCTTTTTGCGTTTTACTATGCGGCAATTTATATGACTTTAGCAAAACTTGTTTTTGCTTAACTGTTAAAAAGCTCAGTTTTGGATTAACATACGATTTAAACCCCGAAATAAAATCATGCTTTTGAGTTGCAGCAATATAAACATCATCGCCAACATTTAAGTTTTGAGTATCGCAATGTACAAACAATTTATTGTCCCTAACATCAACCGATTTCACATTTACAAAAAATGCATTTCCATCATCTTTATCTCGAATTCTAAGTTTGTGATTATCTGTAATTTCATGTTCAGACTTTATAAAAAACCCTGTTGTGGCAATTTCTTCGATTTTACCGGCAAACAATCCTGTACCGGTTCTATCAGTTATTGCATCTTTTAAATCATTGGCAACAAACCAAGCTGTTTTTTCGCGCGCATAATCAAACTTTAGAATTTCTTTTGCATTTTCAATTTTAGAATTATCATCAATTGCAAGCCTATAAGCTCTTGCTGTATTATAGACATAGTCGGGGCTTTTCATTCGCCCCTCAACTTTGAGCGAGGAGATTTTTTGTTTTGCAAATGTGGTAATATAATCGATAAGCTGTAAATCTTTAAGACTAAAAATATTTGATTTCTGATTATTTGAATCGAAACTTCTTCGACAGACTTGTGCACACATACCACGATTTGCACTAAAACCACCGAGGTAAGAGCTAAACAGGCATTGCCCCGAAAATGAATAGCACAAAGCTCCATGAACAAATATCTCCAAATCAACATTTTGGCTTTTATTATTTGATAAAGCAGATATCTCATCCAAACTCAACTCACGCGAAAGTATTACCCGTGGAACTCCTTTTTTTTGTAAAAAATTTGCTCCTACCGAATTGTGAACCCCAAATTGTGTACTTGCATGCAACTCTAAATTCCTATAAAATTTCTTAACAATACTCAAAACAGACAAGTCCTGAAAAATAATGGCATCAACTTTACACTGATTTAATAAGTGTATAGTATCGATTAAATCGCAAACTTCGGAGTTTTTAATCAGAGTGTTAAGGGTTACGTAAACTTTTACTTTCCTTTTGTGTGCCTCGACAACCAGATTATAAACATCGTTAATCGAAAAGTTTTTTGCTCTGGATCTGGCATTAAAGTTCTTCACGCCAAGATATACTGCATCGGCACCACCTTCGATGGCTGCAAAAAATGTTTCGGTGCTGCCTGCCGGCATCAATAACTCGGGTCTAAACTTCATAAACTGCCAATAAAAATGCAAAATTAGTATTGTTAGCTAATTTTTACAGAGTTTATTACAAACTTAACGAAATTTTACATAATTTTGTTAAGTACAAAAAATTACTATTATGAAAAATTATATTTGCCCGAAATGTGGTGGTCATTTAAGCATTGACAATGAGATTATATTCCTCACAAAAAATAACAAAGGCGATTCGGCATTAGTGCTATTAAGTGCTGAAATTGGTAATTACAGCTTTCGCAAAAACGATAAGGTTAATTTTGCTGCCGGCGATCATGTTAATTTTATTTGTCCGATTTGCTATGAAAATTTAAATGCTGAAGAATATGACAATAATTTGGCAAAAGTTATTATGATTGATGAAGATGGCAAGGAATCAAATATTGTATTTTCAAAAATTTTAGGGGAAAAAGCCACATACTCAATACATGAAAAAGGTGTTGATGCTTTTGGTGATCACAAAGACAATTATTTAGGCAAATTGTAAATAAAATCCAGGGATAATGAGGTGATTGACGATATGTTATCGTTGATTTGTTTATGATTATTTCCTTTTTACAATCGATATATTTATAACTTTATAACACTTTATAAAAAAACAAAAAAGGCTCTTTTTTCGAGAGCCTTTTTCTTTGAGATATTTTCAAAATCTTGTTTTTACTTCATCATTTCGGCGAAATATTTATAAAACAGTGGAATTGTTTTAATTCCGTTAATAAAGTTTTCTACCGGATAATTTTCGTTTGGAGAGTGAATTGCATCACTTTCGAGACCGAATCCCATAAGCACGGATTTAATTCCTAAAACTTCTTCGAAAGTTGAAATAATTGGAATACTTCCGCCACTACGAACAGGCACAGGTCTTTTTCCGAACACATCCTGATATGCTTTTTCGGCAGCTTTATAAGCGGGCAAATCAATTGGACAAACATAGCCTTGTCCACCATGCAAAGGAGTAACCTCAACTTTTACGTAATCCGGAGCAATAGCCTCGAAGTATTCTTTAAACATTACAGCAATCTTCTGATTATCTTGATTTGGTACTAAGCGAGTTGATACTTTAGCATGAGCAACCGATGGCAATACTGTTTTTGCTCCTTCGCCTGTATATCCACCCCAAATACCGCAAACATCAAAACTAGGACGGATACCGGTTCTTTCACCTGTTGTAAATCCATTTTCACCTTTAAGAACTTTTACATCAATCGCTTTTTTGTACTCTTCTTCGTTAAATGGAGCTTCGGCGAGCAATTTACGCTCCTCGGCAGAAACGTCCATAACATCATCATAAAATCCCGGCATAGTAACTTTACCGTCTTCATCCTGCATATCACCAATCATCTTACAAAGAACATTAATTGGGTTAGCAACAGCACCACCAAATAAACCACTATGTAAATCACGATTTGGTCCAACAACTTTAACTTCCCAATAAGATAGTCCACGTAAACCTGTAGTAATGCTAGGAATATCACGTGCAATCATACCAGTATCTGAAACAAGAATAATATCTGCTTTAAGCATATCTTTATGTTCGGCGCACCACTTACCAAGGCTTGGAGAACCAATTTCTTCTTCGCCTTCGATCATAAATTTCACATTACAAGGCAAAGTATTCGTTTTGATCATCAATTCGAAAGCTTTTGCGTGCATAAACCCCTGACCTTTGTCATCGTCAGCTCCGCGAGCCCAAATTTTGCCATCTTTAATAATCGGCTCAAAAGGTGGGTTGTTCCATAATTCGATTGGATCAACTGGCATAACATCATAGTGAGCATAAACAATAACTGTTGGCAATGCCGGATCAATAATTTTCTCACCATAAACAACAGGATTTCCGTCGGTTGGCATGACTTCAGCTATATCAGCACCTGCTTTTAGAATTGTTTCTTTCCAATACTCTGCACATTTAACCATATCAGGTTTATGGTCTTTAATTGAGCTTATAGATGGAATTCTAATAAGCCCAAAAAGTTCTTCTAAAAATCTGTCTTTGTTTTCTTCGATGTAATTGTTAATGTAATCCATAGTATTTAATTTTTAATTAATATTCTGTAACAAAAGCATTTGAAAAATAGAAATGCAAACGTGCGCCAACAACTTGATACCTTTTATTAAAACTTCCGTATATTGAAGTCCCAATACCAAGATCGTAAAAATATTTAAATGTCATTTGCACTTCAGTAATAGCACCTAGCTGATAATGAATTTTTGTTAGGACAGGCGACTCGGGCACCCAAGACATAGCAAGGGAAGGACCAATAAAAAATGCAAAATTATACCATCTTCCTTCAAACCTCAATCCTGCGCCACCAAAAACATCATTTAACTGCTCCATTGGTCTGGGTCTGGCTAAAAACAATTTCGGCTCTGGTGAGGAATGATGCCAACCGGCATTAAA
Source organism: Bacteroidales bacterium (assembly GCA_016937855.1). Classification (GTDB taxonomy): domain Bacteria; phylum Bacteroidota; class Bacteroidia; order Bacteroidales; family ML635J-15; genus Bact-19. The sequence goes on from JAFGVU010000133.1 coordinate 7,314, forward strand.
ATACATAGCCTTGTATCTCCAATGAAAAGCGAGTTGGGAATTAAAATTAAGAACTTCGCTATTAATATGATAGCCCGGTCCATAACCAACAGTAAACCAGTTACTGCCTTTGCGGTAAATATTTTTCCCATACTTTACTTCGGGAAACATTTTATCCCACTTCGAAAGAGGAACTGTTGATCGTACCGGCTTTTGTCCATCCTGACTATATAAAGAGCTGGCTAATAAAACTAACATTAAAAAGCTCACAACTATTAATAATCTTTTCATCATTTTTTTTAAGAGTAACAAATATAACATTCTAAACGTTAGTAAAAAAATAAAATTATATAAACCTTAAAATATAGTTTTTTGCCAACATTTTCACTAAATCACTATCCCCTGTATTACTTTAGTGTAAATATTCATGATTAAAGCTTAAAAACAAATAATAAATTGAGACTTTTTGTTTATTTTTGTTGTCAATTAAACTCATTGTTATGAGAGAAGATAATAAAACTGTAAACGCATTATGGATTGGGAAAACACTTTCTCCAACAGAATTATTAACTATAAAATCTTTTATCGACAATGGACACAATTTTGTTTTATGGGCCTATGATGAAATTGAAACGCCTTTACCAGAAGGAACAATTTTAAATGATGCTAATGAAATTTTTTCGCGCAAATACGTTTTTTGTTACAAATATTCAAATCAATTTGGGCATGGCAAAGGTAGTTATGCAGGATTTAGCGACATTTTTAGATATAAGCTTCTATATCTTCATGGCGGATGGTGGACAGATATGGATGTTACTTGTTTAAAGCCACTTGACTTTGAGGATGAATATGTATTTAGAACTCATCACTCGTTGCCATTGGTTGGTAACATAATGAAATGCCCTCCTAATAGTAAACTAATGCAAAGATGTTTTGAAGAGGCAGTAGCCAAAGTAGATGAAAATAACACGGATTGGCATTTACCAATTCAAATTCTTATTGACAATGTTTACAATTTGGGCTTGGAAAAACACATCAGAGAGTTTTCAAATGCAGATAGCTGGAATTTAATTCGAAATTTTTTAAAGCATAATCCCAACTTATCTCAAAATTGGTATATTATTCATTGGGTTAACGAAGAATGGCGGCGAAATAAAATTCAAAAAAACACTTTTATAAAAAAGTCCCTCATGTATTCTCTAATGCAAAAACACCAAATCGACGTAAAAAAAACATCTCCACTCAAATATATTTCTCAAAACATTAAGCTTTCTAAAATATACTTTGCTTTAAATATGATAAAAAACAAGATAAAATAATTCCTTTGTAATTAGAATTTGTTTACATTTACTACATAAAATTTAATCGCCAAAACCATGAGTAAATTTACCTTTTTAACATTATCAATAATTACACTATTAAATATTAATTTAATAGCACAAATAGATTTGGATTCTTATTCTGGAAATAAAAATATTTTGAGTAAAGAATTTGGCGATGATATTGGCATTTGCAAAATTGAAAACCCTAATTATGATTATTGTGGACTAAACAGTCTTCAACCAAAAGTATGGATAAAAAACTATGGCGATAATACCGTTGACTCCTGCAGAGTAACATATCGTCTTGACTTTTTTATGTTGGAGACATATTTCTTACAAGAACAGATTTTAGCAGGCGATAGTATTCTAGTTATATTCGATGAGGTGCTCATAAATTCTGGAAATCACTCAATATCTTTTGGTTGCTCCTACCCAAATGGAGAAGAAGACGTATTTCCTGCAAACAACAGTCTTTCTATTTCATTTGACTTCTCATTTGGAAAACAGTACCGAATAGAATTGATGACGGATAACTATCCCGGAGAAACTTCTTGGTCATTAACCGATGAAAACGATGTTGTTCTTGCTAACAACGGAACATTATCCCAAAACACACTATACCTCCAAAACCTTTGTCTCCCAACTGGGTGCTATACATTTACAATTTTAGATTCATTCGGGGATGGAATTTGTGGAATCTATGGTGATGGTTATTATAATATATTTGATATTGAAACAGAAACACTTATTTCTACAGGTTGTGATTTTGGTAATGGTACCACATTTGAATTCTGTGTCGAAACAGAACCGAACGTAATTATTGTAAATTTTAACAAAAGCAATTTTGACAATTGCACTGGCGAAATTACTTTCTACGATATGAGTATTTGCAATCCACCAGCAACAGAATGGTTGTGGGATTTTGGAGACGGGCACAGTTCCACAGAACAAAACCCAACACATGAATACACAATGAATGATTATTATGATGTCAGTTTGACTGTTACTAATAGTTTAGGAACATCAAGTTTATCAATTCCACACTATATTGAAGTTATAAGACAAACTCCTCCACATATTTCTGATGAATACTTTTGTACATCTGGTGAAACTATTGTTTTTCATGCTCCTGAGGGATACGACGACATATATTGGTATATCGACCCTACAACTAGCACTCCCGAACTAGTTTACAATTCTTTCACACTTGAAAATTTGCTGTCGGACTCAACTATTTATTACCAATATGTTAATAATATTGTGTCTCATTATGTGGGACTTGAAGACAACTCGGGTGTTGGTGGATATTTTGGTTTTGCGATAGATAGAGCTGTATATTTTGATGCGCATACTGATTTAACCCTAAAGTCATCAAAAGTGTATGCTTCGGGCTCAGCACAAAGGACTTTTACTTTAAAAGATTCTGATGGATTAGTTTTAGATACACGCACAATAAATATTGATGCAGGAGAAAACGTCATAGATCTTAACTTTTTTGTACCAGAAGGAACAGATTATGCAATTCATGTAAACACATCTAATAATCTTGCCTACTCAGGCGATTATGATGGCCCAAACGTCGGATACCCTTTTACCATACCTAATTTAATTAGTTTTACAGGGAATAACTACAGCGATAGTTTTTGGTATTTCTTTTATAATATTGAGGTTTTTGAGGGTTCAAACCTGTCTTGTACTTCAGCCATTACGCCATTAAGTGCAATACTTTCACAACCAAGTGTTGAAATTGGAAATGACACAAGTATCTGTTCAGGAAGTTCTATTGTTCTGCAATCGAGTTCTGAATTCCAACAGTATTTATGGAATACAGATGAGAATACAGAAACAATAACTGTTTCTACGGCGGGTAATTATAGTCTCACTGTTACAGATCAATATTCTTGTACGGCAGAGAGCTCAATTGCAATAGCGAATTTTGACGAAATTGAATACAACATTGAAACAACCAATTACACATCAGAAAATTATGGTTCAGCTTCAATTTCGATAATTTCGGGAGACGAACCTATTAGTGTTGCTTGGTCAAACGATTTTACAGATTTTGAAATTACCAACCTAATACCCGGGACATATTATTTTACTCTTGTTGATATTAACGGATGCGAACAAAACGATTCAGCAATAATTGTTGATTATAGCCAATACTCTGAGCAAATAATCTCAAGCAACATTCTTATATATCCAAACCCTGCTAACGAATTTGTTATTATTGAAATGTTGGAAAAACAAGATTTGAAAATAGATTTTTACGATGTTTCCGGAAGACTTATGCTGGAGTTATTTGATTTAGATATCAAGACAACCATTGATATTTCTGATTTTTCGCCGGGAACATATTTTATCAATATCAAGCTTCGAGAAGAAAACTTTAAATATAAGTTATTGAAACAATAATAAAGGCAGCCCTTCGACTGCCTATAAATATTATCCTAAATAGCTTTTTAGCAGCTTACTTCTTGAAGAGTGTCTAAGTCGTCTAATTGCTTTTTCTTTAATTTGACGGACACGCTCACGAGTTAATCCAAATTTATCACCAATTTCTTCGAGAGTCATATCCTGACAAGCAATGCCAAAGAAAAGTTTAACGATATCTCTTTCTCTCTCGGTAAGAGTTGCCAGCGCTCTATCAATTTCCTTTGCAAGCGACTCGTTGATAAGAATTGCATCTGTATTTGGCAAATCGGAATTCTCTAACACATCTAACAAACTGTTTTCCTCACCGTTAACAAATGGCGCATCAACAGAGACATGACGTCCCGATACTCTCAAGGTATCAACGATTTTCTCTTCGGGCAAATCGAGTTCTTTTGCCAACTCTTCGGCAGTTGGTTTTCTTTCGTTTTCCTGCTCGAATTTAGAGAATGCTTTATTAATTTTATTTAGCGAACCAACCTGATTAAGAGGTAACCTCACAATTCTTGATTGCTCTGCTAAAGCTTGTAATATCGATTGACGAATCCACCAAACAGCATAAGAGATAAACTTAAACCCTCTTGTTTCATCAAATTTTTCGGCAGCTTTAATAAGCCCCAAATTGCCCTCGTTAATAAGATCGGGTAAACTTAAACCCTGGTTTTGGTATTGTTTTGCAACTGAAACGACAAAACGCAAATTTGCTCTTGTTAATTTCTCGAGTGCTATTCTATCACCTTGTTTAATTCTTTGGGCGAGTTCTACTTCTTCGTCAACCGTTATTAGCTCTTCTTTTCCAATCTCCTGTAAATACTTGTCAAGCGAAGCGCTCTCACGATTAGTAATTGACTTTGTAATCTTTAATTGTCTCATTTTTTACTTTCCTGTTCTCTATTTATTTTTAGTATTAAACGTTTAATAGTGCCTTCAATACGAATTAAAAATGAAAAGGTTATATTTTTTTAATGTTTTCTGAAAATTAAATAAAATTTTTACAAATCGCAGTTAATTAGTAATATAACGAAAAAACCAACTCACTATTGCAGAGCAAACTATTTCTGGCAAAAAAATAGAGGCAAATTATATTATTTCTTTAAAATCTTATGAATTTCTGTGCCTTTTTCAGTATTAACTTTAAGTAAGTATAGTCCGGCAGGAATTCCGTTTAGACTTAAGCTAATATTATCGCTAATAACCTGTTGTCTCAAAACAACCTGACCAGAGATCGAAATCAGCTCCACAGAATTGACTTTTATTTCAGACAAAGAGTTTACATAAATAATATCACTAGCAGGATTTGGATATGCACTAGTCGAATGTGCAAAAGTTTTTATTGGTTGTACTGAAAGCTCAACACCGTTTTCATTAAAAACATGCAATCCGTTATAAGCAGAAGCTACCCATTTGTTATTATTTTCATCAATATAAATTGCAGTAATTCTATCGTCTGTTAGAGGAGAATTGTCAACATTATAGTTTATAAAAGATGATCCATCAAACTTATAAATTCCTTTACGATCAAAAGAAAACGTCCCACCTGTTCCTATCCATATATTACCTTCATTATCAGGAGTAATAACACTAATTGCTACATCATGCAAATCAGAGTTTTGGTTGGTATAAGTAGTCCAAAGATTGTTTTGTATTTTTGCCAAGCCACCACTGGTTCCCAACCAAATTGTATTATTTTCATCAATAAAAATAGAATTTACTCTAGAATTTGGCAGTTCACTATCTATTTCATAAAAAGATTCCCAATTTATTCCATCATAACTAAATAGTCCATTACTTGTTCCAGCCCACAGCTTACCATTACTTTCCATTGCAATTGACAGTACATCAGTTAGTGGAATACCTGTACTTATTTCATCATATAGAATCCAGTTTTCATCTTCAATTTTAAGAATCCCGCCATAAGTTGCCATCCAAATATTGCCTTGATTATCAGTCAAAAAACCTCTAACATCATCGGAGGGCAAGTCTGAAGTTGTTTCGCGATAAAAAGTCCAATTTTCTTCTTCATCAAAAGTATAAAGACCTACAGATCCCATCCACTTAGTATCATTTTGATCAACATAAACTTCGGTAATATAATCATAAATTACTCCATGATCTGAAGGATAATAAATATTCCAATTCAAATTATCGAAACTAACTAGTCCTGAATACGACCCAATCCATTTTTTCCCATTACTATCAGCAGTTAAATCATAAACCATATTATGTGTTAACCCGGAATTTGCAATCTGTATCGAGCTCCATTGATCTGTAGAGGATATTCTATTAACCCCATTCTCGCTACCGACAAAGAAACCACCTTGCCCATCACTAATAATTGAGAAAATCCTATTCGACATCAAATCTGAATTATTCTCATCGTAAACTGTCCATGTGGTACCATCAAATTTTGCCAAACCTGATCCGGCTGATGAATAAAGCCCTCCTGTACCAAACCATTTAATATTTTGAGCATCGATATAAACTGAACTAACCCAGTTGTAAGGCAAATCCGAATTCGACTGAGTATAATTAGTCCAATCATCTCCATTTTTTTTAGAAATACCATTGCCATAATGGGTAAACCACACCGTACCGTCTGCTTCCACAGCAATGTCACACACAGTATATTCTGCAATACCGGAATTTTCTGTTGTAAAAACAGTCCAGGTTTCTCCGTTAATCAGCACTGCACCAATGTCAGTTCCAACCCAAACATCACCCCCTTGACCAAAAACAATTTTCAACACATTTTCATTCGGCAAATCGGAATTTGAAGTTGTATAAGTTGTCCAAGTTTCACCTTCAAGTTTTGCTAAACCAGAGCTTGTTCCAATCCATTTTGTCCCCGATGCGTCAATTGCAATATCGTTTATCCCACTTGCCGGAAGACCCGAATTGTATGAAAAATATGATGACCAATTGTCGTTTTTTACTGAATATAATCCATTATTAGTCCCGACCCAAAAAGTACCATCAGACTCCATAGCGACTGCAAAAACCTTGTGATCACGCAATTCAGTATTGGTCTTATTAAAAAATGTGGAACTACCATCAGTAATGTCCACAAAATAATACCCCCCAATTGTACCAACATAAAGAGTATTATCTTTTAAACATAAATCATAAACATTGCCCTTTGCAAAATAGCTCATCCATTGTGGATTTTGAGCATTAATTACTGTAACAAAAAACAAACCCGCAAATAATAAAAATAAATTTCTCTTCATTTTTTAAAGTTTAAATTAAGAATTCCTCATCAAAATTATCGTGTTTTAAACAAAATTTCGGAATAGAACAAAGATATAAAAATTATGCCAAATTTATCACAAGTATCCATATCTAATGGTTTTACAATATTTTTTTATCTTTGTTCTCAAAATTGAATCATTATGAACTGGTTTGTTTTCTGGATTGCAGTCTATACAGTACTTTTGGTCGCACTAACTTTAAAGTATGTCAGGAAAAAGGACTTTGATGGATATTTAATCAATAACCGTAAAACAAAGTTATTGCCATTGCTTTTCACTACTCTTGCAACTTTTGTTGGAGGCGGTGTAAGTATGGGACTAATTGCTATGGGATATGCTTCAGGTTTTGCTGCTATCGCCATTGGAATTTCGTATGTTATCGGATTTTTTATTCTATATTTCTTCGCTGCAAAAATTCGTAAAATCGGAGCAGAAAAAAACATCTATTCTTTTGCAGAATTTTTAAACAAAGCCTACCTAAAAAATCACAAACTATCAATGTTTCCCAAAGCATTTTCGGGGCTAATTAGCGGGATAAATATTTTGATTTTCTTCTTTCTAACTGCTGCACAATTTGTTGGAATGGCAACATTACTTCATTATGCATTTGACGTTGGATATGTTTGGGCCGCAGGAATTTCATTTGTTGTTGTAATCATTTACACAGCTTTTGCAGGACTTTCGGGAGTGATTATTACAGATTCTATCCAATTCGTTGTAATAATTTTAATGATTGTTGCAATTTTTATTCCGGGAATATGGTCTGACACAAATGGTTTCGAAAGCTTAAAACAATTACCGGCAAGTTTTCTTAATGGCACTCACGAAGGCTGGATATTTTTGCTCGGATTACCAATTCTACTTAGCCCATCAGTATTAACAAGAATGGATATTTGGCAAAGAACACTTGCTGCCGGAAGCGAAAAAATCGCAAAAAGAAATAGTTTATGGAGCGGATTTGCAATGCTGCCATTCTACATAATTTTCCCTTTGGTAGGAATGGCTTTACGCGTTGATTTCGGAGTCGGCATTGACCCAAATCATGCAACTCATTTGTTTCTCGAAAACAACACAAATGCAATCTTCCTCGGTTTTGCTGTTGTGGGATTATTAGCTGCCCTGATGTCTTCAGCCGATAGCTTCCTAAATATTGTTGCAATGACTGCTGTTCGGGACTTCTCATCGTGGAAGGATGAAAATTTGTCGAAAGAAAAAACCTTTAAATTTGTAAGAATTGCTGTTGTGATATTTGGCGCTGCTGCTCTTGGGATGGCATTATACATGGCAGATATTGTTGAGCTGTTTATTGCCGGAATAACATTAAACATTATTTTTACACCGGTTACACTATTGGCACTAATAAAAAAGGACGTTTATCAGTATAAGCTTGCCGCTTTTGCAAGCGTATTGTCTGGTGTAATTATTATTGCAACATTATTCATTTATGGTTTTATTACAAAAGACAGCGGAATTTTAAAAATTGCATTTGTTCCGGCTACTTTAGTTGCTACAATTACCATGTTTATTGGAATTTGGGTTAAAAATAGGAATCTTAAAAAACTCATCTAACACAAATTACAATTGCAATAAAATATTTCTCAATTTGTCTAAAATATCACAAAACTGAAACTCAAATATTAATTTAATATTAAGTTTTGACAATAACAATTATTATGTAATCTAAAGGTTTAATTTTGCTGTCAATGTTTTCAGATTTTTATCATATTGGTTCAGCTATTGCTGTTTTTCTCGGATTAGTAATTATCATCCGCAAAGACAAAACGCTTAGCAATTATATACTCGCTATATGGTTAATATTAATGGGTGTAAACATTTTCCTTTTTCACCGTCTAATAGATCATCAAGAGCATTTAGAGTTTTACACTTTCATAAATTACCTCCTATTGACGATTCAAATTCCAATACCACTAATTTATGTTAATTCTTTTTTGTTTGATAATAATAAGAAAACTGCCCTTTCATCTCTATACCTGATTGGCATCCCCATTGCAATTGTTGCTATTATAGGATTTGCAATTGATTTAAACTCTTTCAATCCTGATTCTATATTTTTGAATAATAATCTATTTACCATTTTTGCTTATTTGTATGCGATTTTATCAATTCCAACATACTTGATTTTATCATTATTAAATATTAAAAAGCTAAAAATTATTTCGCTGCAACAAGTTTCGGACATATACGAAAACGATTTTGTAATAATAAAGAGATTTATTGTAGGGATTTTAATCGCCTACTTTAGTTTTATTGCAATTTTTGGATTGAGTTTTTTTCTGGAAAATGTCAATATTTATACCGCATTTGGCAGCTCGATTGTAACTTTGTGCTTATCTGTAATTTATGCAGGAGTCTTTGGTTTGCAAAAATCTGATATATTTACAGTTCATAATTACAAGAATAAAACTGGAAGTATTAACAAAAGCTCAAATCCTGACATCAATTATCTAAAAGAAGTTGCCAACAAACTCGACGCTTGTATGTTAGAAAAAAAACCATACTTACGTCCCCGTTTAAGCCTAAGCGAATTATCCGAAATATCTCAAATTCCCGAAACTCAGATTTCATCAGCTATCAATATCATAAAAGAACAAAACTTTTATGATTATATAAATTCGTTAAGAGTCGAAGAGTTTATTAAACGAGCAAAAACCAAAGACAAATTCGATTTTACCTTAACCGCCATTGCATTCGAATGTGGATTTAATTCCAAATCTACATTTTTTGATATTTTTAAAAAACAAACAGGAAAAACTCCCGCCCAATTTATCAAGTCGCTATAAATCAGCGTATTAACAACTACAAAAATAAGTCCAATCAAACTTCTTCGGACATACAATTAACTGTAAGTTAATATTTAAAGACAAATTTTGCGACGAATTAAATTTTTAAAAAAATGAAAAAATATTTATTGTTTTTATCGTCCTTGACTATTTTGTCAATTGTAACAACCACTTTAGCTTTCTCACAAGAAGAGCCAATAGTTTTAGATGAAGTAGAAATCTCATCCATGAGAAACGAGCAGTTATTAAAGAATAGCCCCGAGTTAGTTAGAGTAATAACATCGACTGAGATTAAGTCCTTAAATGTTACAGATGTTTCGGATATTTTGGATTATGTAGCCGGTGTAAATATTGAAACGGGAACAGGTTCGGGTTTTGCAAACCGTGGGATTGTTGCAATGAATGGAATGCCAGCGCAATACACACTTGTATTGCTAAACGGTAATCGTATCCTTAGCGATCACATTCATTCGGGACAAAACATTAATTTCATTCCTGTTGAAGAAATCGAAAGGATAGAAATAATTAAAACTGCATCATCTGCTCAATATGGTAGCGATGCAATTGCCGGGGTTGTAAATATTATTACTAAAACAGCTGAAACAAAATCTGCAGCAAGTTTCTTTGGCGAATATGGCTCATACAATACTTATAATACAGGAGCTTCGGTGCAATCAATGATAAACGAAAAAACTGGTATTTATACATTAGTTAACTACAAAGAATCGGATGGGGTTCCACTTATTGCACCGGCACATCGGATTGGAAAAATGGGATACAACTCGTTAAATTTAACCCAAAGACTCACTACAAACTTAGGCAGTTCACTAAAATTAGATGCTTGGGTTAAATATATAAATAGCAATATGCAATTTAGAGATGAAATGAATGAAAGCTATATGTTAATGCCAAACCTAAGCCTTAAATACACAATAAACAATAAATCATATATTACAACAAAACTAGCTTTTTCGAGATGGAATAGTGAAACTAGCTCCGAAAACAATGAAGTTTTTAGACCAGAAGTTTTTTACACTTTGAAATTAAGCGACGATAATAATTTAATTGCCGGCACCGACCTATCAGTGCATAGTTTTACTCGCAGTGCAGTGGATTTGCATATTCAAAGAATGATTGGAGTATTTGTTCAAGATGAACACAAGTTTAATGACAAACTTGCAGTCTTAGGTTCTGTAAGAATGGACAAATTACAATCCTCATCAATGGTTTTAACCCCAAAATTTGCAATAATGTACAACCTAAACCAAGATTTAAAAATTCGTGCATCAGTTAGTCGTGGATACCATGCCCCGTCAGTTCAGGAGTTGTACGAAGTTGGATATGGTCATGGAGGCACAGCATATCGTTTCGGAAATCCTGATTTAAAACCTGAATACAGCACTTCGGTTGGTTTAGGTCTTGACTATAGCAAAAACAATAAACTTTTTGTTAATTTAAGTGGTTTTTACAGCAATATTACAAATATGATTGTTCCTGTTTACTCCGGACCATGGGAACAAGATACGACCAAAGATGTATGGATGAGAAAAAACATTTTGGAAGCACAGATAATTTCTGCTGAAATAAGCGCTAGTTGGTATATAACAAACAATTACAATTTACTACTCTCTTACAATTATGCAGATAATATTGCAAAATCGGAAATAAGTCAGCAACTTCCATATAAGCCCGGACAGAGTTTTAATGCGCGGTTTACTGCGAAGCAAAATATTGGCAATAAAATCATAATTTCAGAATTTATTAGCTTGCGTAGTGTTTTCGGTCGCAGTGCTTGGAACTGGAAACCAGAATCAGGAACAGATACAACAAATCCTTTTGGACTAACAACAGAACTTGCCGACTATCAAAAACTTGATGCAGGAATAAACCTTTGCTTTGCAAAAAAATACAATATTTATTTCAATGTAGGAAACATTTTAGGACAAGATATCGAAAACCTCGATGATGCATACACAATTATTGATGGTGAGCCCATATATAAACTCGGCATTAAGATTAATTTGTATTAATTAACGGTGGTTTCGAGACAATTTTTTTATTGTGAAACTTCGGTTTGTAGCCTGCGGCTACACCTCCGCTCCACAATAAAAAAA
>JAFGVU010000134.1 GCA_016937855.1 Bacteroidales bacterium
CAGGCAAACTATGTGTCGTCCGACAAAGTAATCTTGCCTAGAATGTGGAGTAATTTGCCCGAGCATGTTGCTGCATATCGAGAATGGACAGGATACAAGAAAGAAGCTGTTCCCCCAATGTCTGCGAATTTGTCGTTTATGTTGAGATATCAGTTTAATCATATGTATTTCAGGTATTTGTTTAAAAATTTTATTGGAGCTCAAAACGATTATCAATCACATGGGGGACCTGTTTTTGGAAATTGGATATCGGGAATAGGTTTTATAGATAAGTTATTTCTTAAAACATCTTCTGTAATACCGGATTTTCTCAAAAAAGATAAATCTAGAAATCCGTACTATTTTTTGCCTTTTATTTTTGGGATTTTTGGATTAATATACTTATTTAAAAACGATAAAAAATATTTTTTGATTACTATGGTGCTTTTTCTATTTACTGGATTAGCAATTTCATTTTATTTAAATCAACATCCATATCAAGCTCGTGAGAGAGACTATTCGTATTTGGGTTCGTTTTACGTTTTTGCAATTTGGATTGGATATGGAGTAGTTGGAGCTTATAATTTTTTAAGCAAGCATCTCAAGTATAAGCATCTTATTGCAGTGGTTTTTGGCCTTTCTTTTGTTGCTGTTCCGGCTCAGTTTTTAGTTAGAAATTTCGATGACCACAGAAGAAGTCAAGACGATTTTGCGTACTTTTTTGCTTATAATTTATTAAACTCTTGTGCTGAGGACGCAATATTGTTTACCTCGGGCGATAATGAAACCTTTCCTTTGTGGTATTTGCAAGAGACTCAAAAAATCAGAAATGATGTTAGGATTGTAAATCTTAGTTTCTTAAATACAGACTGGTATCTCGATCAGATTCAGCAACAGCAAATGGAAGCCGACAGGGTTACACTTAGTATCGACAGGCAGACATATTTGAGTGGACAACGTGAGCTTTTGCCTGTGCGAAATAATCCTTATGCTTTTATAGAAGATATTTACTATGAAAATATTAACGAAATAAATCGAGATTACGAGTCGGTTTTTAGTTTTCTACTCAGCCTATGGCACGAAAATGGTTTTGATAAATCACATCCTGTAGAGTATAATAATTTTGTAAGCTTTTATAGCTCAATTCAGCCGCATGGTGCAAATCAAAATTTTAGGGACTTGTATGAGGTTATTCAGAGCTTGGAATCTCCTGATCAGTGCGAAGCTTTTGGTATTACACAAACACAGGCTCTGGATCTGATGAAAAAGTTCGAGATTTTTTTAGATAAGCAAACAAAATATCCTTTGCCTTTGCATCCTGTATTAAATTTTGTGTTTTCAAACGATAGCGCAACAAAAATAGCCACAAAACTTTTTCCATATCCAATAGATTATTTCCCGGCTGAGGTACTTTCGTTTCCGGTAAATAAGAATATTATAGATGATGTGTTTAATTTGAGTGTTAGTCAAAAACTTTCTATTGTTGATAAAATGGTTTGGTCGCCACAGTTAGAAAGCCTTACTAAAAGCGACTTGATGGTGTTGGAAATAATTAGAAATAATATCTGGCAGCGTCCAATATATTTTAGTTCTACTATGAATAGCCGAAATTATCTTGGTCTCGACAAATATTTGTATCTCGAAGGGTTTGCATATCGAATTATGCCAATAGAAACCGATATAAGTGAAGATGAGTTGGTGAATGTTAACGCTCTGGTGATGTATGAAAATTTAGTTGAGAAATTTGAGTGGGGAAGTCTGTCCGAGCAGCCTGGTCATATAGACGAAGCAACTCGCGTGATGCTAATAAATGTGCGAAATCATTTTTCACGTCTTGCGCGTGGTTTGTATTTCGACGGAGAAATTAAAAAGTCCGAAGAGGTTTTAAACTTATGCATTAGTCTTATCCCTAACGAACTTATTCCGTATGATTATTATATGGTTGGGGTTGTTCACGGTTATTACCGCATCAATCAAAAGGCAAAAGCTCGGGAAATCGCTATGACTCTTGCACAAAACTCACTTCAGGAGCTTATTTATTATGCATCATTTGCTCCCCGACAAAAAGCATCAATGGACATTTACCAGCAAAGAGCTATGAAAACCATCGAAGAAATATATATACTTGCAAATCAATATAAACATAGAGAATTATTATTGGAAATTGAGGAAGTTTATCAAGAGGCCGTTGAGGCTTATCAAGGAGTATAGTTTTTAGAAAAAAAATCGTATTTATTGAAATTTAACAAAATTTGGTTTTCTTTGTTATTCTTATGCTAATTGATAATTTTGAGCATTTTAGATTTCATAGCAATCCGGTATCCACGTTTTCTTTGTAGTGGGTTAACGCGAGTCAAAGGACCCGGCAAAACCCTATACCTGAGTTTTGATGATGGCCCAAATCCTTTGGTAACTGAAAATGTGCTCGATTTGTTGGATAAATATAATGCAAAAGCCAGTTTCTTTTGTAAAGGAACAAATACAATAATGTATCCTGAATTATTACAGAAAATAAAGAATAAAGGTCATACTATTGGGAATCATTCATATTCACACTTAAATGCATTTAAAGTAAGTAATAAGAAGTGGCTGATTGACTGTTTAAGAAAATCTCCCGTATCGGATTCTTATTTTTTTAGACCACCTTATGGTAGAATCTACCCCTGGCAGTGTCGAAGACTAAAAAAAGATTATAGAATAATTCTGTGGGATGTACTTACTTATGATTTTAGAGAAGATTTTGATTTAAGAAGGATAAAAAAAATAATACTTAATAAAACCCGAAACGGATCTATAATTGTTTTTCATGATAATTTACAGGCAGCGCCACAAATGATAAAAGCACTTGAATTTACACTTGAGTATTATACAAAAAAAGGTTTTCGTTTCGAAAGGATTTGATGATTTTATTAGGTTAAAAACCACGATAAACATGGATTCTTAACAACGAAAATATTAGTTTTTTTTCTCTGTTGGTATTATAAAAGTTAACTTCGGATCGGCTTAAATAGGTTCATTAGCCCCTAAATATAATTATAAAGTTGATTGCGTTTTTTAGGAATGAATCCTGCTTCTTCAATAGTTATAATCATGTTTTTTTCGTCCATTTTGAAATCTTTTCCAGCTTGCGAAACAACATTTTCTTCTAGCATAATGCTGCTCATATCATTGGCTCCTGCATTAAGACAAATTTTTGCGATTTCGCTGCCCATAGTTAACCAGCTTGTTTGTATATTTTTGATATTTGGGAGCATTATTCTGGAAAACGATAGCATCTTAATAAATTCTGCATTGCTAACAGTTTTTATTGTTGGGAATTTTCGTATAAGACGAGTGTTTTTGCCTGCAAGTGGCCATAATGTAAAAGAAATAAATCCAACACTATTTGGAGGTTTGTTGTCTTGTAGATCTCGGATTTTTATTAGATGATTAATTCTTTCGCCAAGGGTTTCGAGATGTCCAAACATCATTGTTGCAGATGTAGTTATTTGCATTTGATGTGCTGTTCGCATCACATCCAACCATTCTTGGCTTGAACATTTTAATGGGCTCAGTATTTTCCTCACTCTATCCGACAAAATTTCTGCACCGGCACCAGGCAAGCTGTCAAGACCAGCATTAGTTAGTTCCTCTAATGTTTGTTCGTAGTTTAATCCTGATTGTTTTGAGATATATGTAATTTCTGCCGGACCTAAAGCATGTAACCTAAGGTCAGGATATTGTTTTTTTAAGTTTTTAAAAAGCGATTTGTAAAAATCAATATCAAAATCGGGATGAATGCCACCTTGCAGCAAAATTTGCCGGCCTCCTAATCGATATAGTTCATCAATTTTCTTTTTGTAATCGTCCAACCCTAAAACATATGACTCTTTGCTGTTTTTTGATCTGCAAAAATTACAGAATAAACAATTGGAAATGCAGATATTACTAAGGTTGATATTTCGATCAATGATATATGTGACAATATTATCGGGGTGTATTATTTTTCTGATTTCGTTTGCAGCAAACATCAATTCGGCAGTAGATGAATTATTATATAAGAATTCGGCTTCCTCAGCATTAATTGGCTGTAGCTCTATTGCTTTATCAATGATTTTTTCTTTGTTTATAGCGAACATTCTCGGGTTAGAATATATTGCTAATTTTTTTTAGTTTACTTGCGTCAAGAATTTTTATTTTTCTTCCTTGTAGCTCAATAATTCCATCGGATTTAAACTCTGAAAGTAATCTTATTACCGATTCTGTAGCTGTTCCAATGATATTTGCAAGTTCTTCGCGTGTTAAATTTAGGTTAATAACCTCTTCGTTATTAACTCCAAACTCGTCTTTTAAGTGAAGTAGAATTTCGGCAAGTCTTTCTTTTACCGATTTTTGTGCAATATCTGTAATATAGTCGTTAGCTTCGCCAAGTTCTTTACATGCAATTTGAAGCATTTCGATTCCAAATTCACTATTTTCTCTCAACAGGTGATATAATTCTTGCGAAGAAATAAAACAGAGGACAGCATCTTCAATTACCTTTACACTGGTGCAAGCAGGCTCCGAAATAATTACAGATCGATAACCAATTACATCACCTTTTTTAGCAAATTTTATAATTTGTTCTTTACCTTCTGTTCCTGTTTTGTATATTTTTAGCACACCTTTGTTAATGCAGTATATTCCAGAGATTCTATTCCCTTCCTGATAAAGAACAGTACCTTTTTTTACAATACTACAGTTTTTATTATTGGTTGCATACTCAATTTGTTCGGGTGATAGTTTTTTAAAAATTGTTTTGATTTCCAGATTACATTGTTTGCAAATAGGTTCTTCGAAAAACTTATTCATAATTCTTTTTTTTAGCAAATATACAACGAAATTACAATAATTCAATTTATTCTAAATCGAAAGTTTTAAAACTTTTGTTTATTTATTGGCAAAAAACTAAATATTGATTAAAATTGCAAAAATTACTTTAGTATGATACATTTAGTTTTAGGTGCCAGTCCAAAAGAGAGAAGATACTCATATAAAGCGACAGAGATACTGTATAATCACGGTTATAAGGTTTATCCTTTGGGAATTCGTGGAGGAAAAATCGGAGAGATTGATATCTTATTAGATTTTCCTGAAAACCAACAAATTGACACTATTGCAATGTATTTATCTGCCGAAAATCAGGAAAGTTATAGAGAAATTATTTTAAGGAACTTGCCAAAAAGAGTTGTTTTTAACCCCGGAACATACAATCCTGATTTTCAAAAAGAGTTATCAGAAAAGGGCGTGGAAGTGGTAAACGATTGTGTGCTTTTAATGGTAAATGGCAGTAGATACTAATTTGATTCTTATTACATCAAATTATTTTGCGGCATTTGTTTAAAAATTATAAATAAACGGTTTAATGTGTTAATATTTTTTTATTTTTGTGCATTAAAAATTTACTTGATTATTAGATGACAGACGAGAATACTAAAAATATTTTTAATTCTTCCAATATTTTGGTTTTTATCTATCGCAAAAAGTGGTCGCTTCTTATTGTTTGTACACTTGCCATTGTAGTATCTTCCATTGTTAGTTTGATGATTCCAGATAAGTATAAATCAACAGTGATTTTATTTCCGGCTTCGTCAAGTTCTATTTCGCAGTCTTTGGTTACTGAGAGTCAGCAGAAGAAAGATATTTTAAAATTTGGAGAAGAAGAAGAGGTTGAGCAATTGATGCAGATGTTGCAATCAACTGATATTAGAAATAGAATTATTGAAAAATACGATTTATTTGAGCATTATAACATCAAGAAAGACTCAAAATATCCATATTCAACATTGTATAAAAAGTTTGATAGTAATGTAAAGATAACTCGAACAGAGTATATGTCGATACGAATTGATGTTTTGGATGAAGACCCTGAAATTGCTGCTTTGATTGCAAATGATATTGCCTCGCTTGTTGATACTGCTTATGCTAATGTTCAGCGCGAAAGAGCACAAAAAGCCTATAATATTGTTTACGAAGAGTTTATAAATCAAAAAGCAAAAATCAAAGAAATTGAAGACTCGCTTCATGCATTAAGCAAAATGGGAGTTATAGAGGTTAGATCGCAAACAGAGATGTATAGCGAACAATATGCAATTGCATTAGCACAGGGCAATGTTAGAGCCGCCGAAGAGCTAAATAAAAAATTGGACATTTTGGCTGCTTATGGAAGTATTCATACAATTCTTAAAGAACAAATGTTTGAGGAGGTTAAAAAGCTTGCTGTGGTTGAAGCAAAATATCGCGAAGCAAAAATTGATCTCGAACAAACTTTACCAAATAAATATATTGTCGATAAAGCAGAAAAGGCTGAGAGAAAGTCATATCCAATTCGTTGGTTAATTGTTAGCCTTAGCTTAATCTCAACCTTTTTATTTTCTTTAATTGTATTATTGATTTTAGATCAGGTAAAAAAAAAATAGTATTTGAAAAAATTGAGCTCCCAAAATGGAATGTAGAATTGCCAAATTACGAAACTATGGAAAGTTATTATAAAACAAAAAACATATTTAAACTCTTAATAAAATGGAAGTGGCATTTGTTGGTTATTGTTGTGCTTGCTGCCGGGTTAGCTGCCTTGTTCTCTTCAAGTATATTTATTAAACCTAGGTTTAAATCTTCGGCAATTGTTTATCCTGCAAATCTTATTGTCCTTTCCGAAGAGTCCGAGACCGAACAAATGATAGAACTTATTCAGTCAACAGATATAAAATTTCAGATTATCGATTGCTTTGAACTTGACGAACATTATGGGATTAGTAAAGATGATGCTAACTATAAAGCAAAGATTTTAAAAACATTTGACGGAAATGTTAGTTTTCAAAAAACACCAAACGAAGCTCTTGTTATTACGGTGGTTGACATCGACCCCCAAGTTGCATCCGATATGGTGGACTCAATAATATCTTTTTATAATAAAATGGTTTTAGCGCTTCATGTTGAGAAATCGATAGAGATTGTTAAAATCTACAAGAATGAATATAATAAGAAACTTGTTGAGATAGACAGTTTAGCACAGCAATTAAAAACATTTAGAACGGAGTACGGATTATTGGATCTTACTGCACAAGTTGAAAAATATACCGAAGCAATCTATATGGGTAGAAGCCTTGATGAGGCTAGAAAAGTGCTTGGTAATTGGCAGGAATATGGTGCAATGTATCAAAAAACTGATTCTCTTTATTACTATGCAATTTCGGATATGCATGAAGCAAAAACTATTTATGAAAGTGCAATAAGGGATGCCGAAAAACAACAGTCTTATGCACATGTAATTTCTAAACCATTTCCGGCAGATAAAAAGTCTTATCCAATAAGATGGCTCATTGTTTTATTTTCGGTATTAGGCGCATTTCTTGCCGGAGTTATTGTAATTTCGTTGATAGAAGGTAACAAAAAACAATAAATTCATTTTGACAGAAAAGCAAAAAATACTTGCATTTTATGCTATTGCAGCTTTATTTGTTATTACTAATTCACTAGTAATATTAACAAAAGAAAGCTTTTTGTTTAATCTTGTCCCGCTATTGCTAATCTTGTTCTTTGCTTTGTTTTTTGCAATGGATAAAGCTTTGTTATTATCCGTATTTCTTGTTCCACTATCTGTTCCATTGCGAGAGTTTTATCCCGATTTAGGATTTAATATAGACTTGCCAACAGAACCAATTTTTGTTGGAATAATGTTAGTATTTCTATTAAAACAGATTCATGACAGAGATTTTGATAAGAAAATTCTGAGACATCCTGTGTCTATTGCATTGTATTTTTACCTGACCTGGAGACTAATTACAGTTATAACAAGCACAATGCCATTAGTTTCTTTAAAATATTGGTTCGCTTCATTATGGTTTATTATTCCGTTTTTCTTTATCATGACGCAAGTTTTTAGAAAAAAAGCAAATATCAATAAGTTTTTTTGGCTGTATATTATTCCGTTTATTATTGTAATTACATACACCTTAATAAAACACGCTCCGCACCATTTTAGTCAGAGAACAGCAAATTTCATTATGTCTCCATTTTTTAATGATCACACTTCCTATGGAGCAATGTTAGCAATGTTTATTCCTGTTCTCATTGGTTTTATAGTTAACAAAGAACTTAAGGTTTCATTGAGAGTGATTGCCGGTGCTGTGCTATCATACTTTTTAATTGCATTGGTGTTATCATATACCAGAGCTGCTTGGGTAAGCCTAATTGGTGCACTCGGTGTTTATATCGTGTTAAGATTTAAGATTAATTATAAGATTGTAATTGTGGTTGCCCTGTTGGTTGCCGGAGGTTTTTTTGGATTTCAGGATAAAATATTTTTCTCTTTGGAACGAAACCGACAAGATTCATCAACCGACTTAAAGGAGCATGTTAAATCTATTAGTAATGTTGCAACAGATGCATCTAATCTCGAAAGAATCAATAGATGGAATTGCGCAATTCGGATGTTTAAAGAGAAGCCTGTTTTTGGATGGGGACCGGGAACATATCAGTTTAAGTATGCTCCTTTTCAGTTTTCTTACGAAAAAACCATTATTAGTACAAATGCCGGCGATCTTGGCAATGCTCATAGTGAGTATCTTGGGTCTCTAT
Source organism: Bacteroidales bacterium (assembly GCA_016937855.1). GTDB lineage: Bacteria > Bacteroidota > Bacteroidia > Bacteroidales > ML635J-15 > Bact-19. The sequence continues at coordinate 8,578 of JAFGVU010000134.1, forward strand.
CAGAATCAGGGGTGCTTGGAATGCTTAGTTTTGTTGCGATTTTGATTTTTATTTTTGTAACTGCTGTGCGAAATTATATCAGAGCAAACACGTATTCGCTAAAGATTATTACGGCATCAACAATCGGAGGACTTGTTACATATTTTTTGCATGCTTTTCTAAATAATTTTCTAGATGTTGATAAGGTTGCTGTACCATTTTGGGGTTTTGCTGCAATAATTGTGGCAATAGATGTTTATTATTTGCGCAATAATCAATCGGAAAATGAAGAAACAAATGAAACTCTACAAACAAATTAAGACTATTTCGGGAGTATTTTTAATTACGATTTTGTTATTAGGCTCTTCTTGCGTTATGAAAAAACAAAGTTTTGACAATGCATCAAAGATTGTATATAGATTTGGAGACTCATCCGTGCCACCTAAATATCATAGAAGTTATAGTGTGTGTTTGACTGAACAAAAAATTAGTGTCAAAGTTGATAGCTATGGCGATATTCTCGCAGATACTAGTTACTTGATTTCTGAAAGCCAGTTTAAAGAGGCACTTAAAATTGCAAATGAATGTGAATTCTCAAATAAGAAAAAGAGCGAAGATCGCGAAGGTTGTACAGGTGGGACAACAGTGACGTTAGAGATATCACAAGATAGCAAAGTATTGATTAATGGTCATAACTATAATTGTGGTGGTCAATCATTTGGTGATTTAAACGGCGATACCGGAAAATTAGCAAATTACCTCAGAAGCCTAATACCCGATTTTAATAAGCTTGTAGAATAATTGACATTGAGTTTTATTTAGCAATTTATCCTACATTTTTGAATTTAGCCGCTGCATTTTTATCAAGTTTTGTTTCGGCATAGTCTCTACTAACTTTAAACTCTTTAGTTTTTTCTGATGGCATATCAAACATCGCTTCAAGCATAATCGACTCACAAATCGAGCGTAAACCTCTTGCTCCAAGTTTAAACGAAATAGCCTGGTCAACAATATACTCAATAGCATCATCGCTAAACTCTAGTTTGATTTTATCCATTTGGAAAAGCTTAATATATTGCTTTACGATAGAATTTTTAGGTTCAGTGAGAATTCTTTTAAGTGCTTCTCTGTCAAGAGGTTCAAGATGTGTTAAGACAGGAAGTCGGCCCACAATTTCGGGAATAAGTCCAAATTTTCTGATGTCGTCGGGAATGATATATTTTAACAAATTTTCTTTGTCAACTTGTTCGTGGATTTTATGGGATCCATATCCAACAACCTGAGTGTTCATACGTTTGGCAATTACTCGGTCGATACCCTCGAAAGCACCACCACAGATAAATAAGATATCTTTAGTATTAACCGGAATCATTTTCTGTTCAGGATGTTTGCGACCTCCTTGTGGTGGAACATTTACAATAGAGCCTTCGAGTAATTTCAGAAGACCTTGTTGAACACCTTCACCGGAGACATCTCTGGTTATACTTGGGTTATCACCTTTACGAGCAATTTTATCAATTTCGTCAATAAACACTATGCCTCTTTCGGCTGCTTTTACGTCATAGTCTGCTGCTTGTAACAATCGTGTTAAAAGACTTTCGATATCTTCTCCAACATACCCTGCCTCAGTTAAAACAGTTGCATCAACAATGGTAAAAGGAACATGAAGCATTTTTGCGATTGTTCTTGCAAGTAGGGTTTTTCCTGTTCCTGTTTCGCCAACCATAATGATATTAGATTTCTCGATTTCAACATCATCTTTTGTGGTTGGCTGAGATAGCCTTTTGTAATGATTATAAACTGCAACCGACAAAACCTTTTTTGCATGCTCTTGACCAATAACATATTGGTCGATAAACTCTTTTATTTGTTTAGGTTTTAGAAGCTTAATGTCTCCGATTGAAAATGTTCCACTCGAAGCTCTGTCCTCCATTAATATTTCGTGTCCGCGTTCTATGCATTCATCACAAATATGACCATCCACACCTGTAAATAGCATATTAACTTCCGACTCTTTTCTCCCGCAGAGAGAACATTTATCCATTATAATTTATTTTATTGTTATTAATTAAATACAAATAAATCAAGCAATATGATGGCTGATTTATTGAAACAAAATTATCAGACTCTTCGAAAATAAATATTATTTTTTGATATCTCTATACAAGATTTCGTCAATCATACCATAATTTTTTGCTTCTTCGGCAGTCATCCAGTAATCACGATCAGAATCTTTTTCGACTTGCTTAAACGGTTTTCCGGAGTGGTCAGAAATTATTTCGTACAATTCCTTACGAAGTTTAATAATCTCTTTGGTTGTGATTTCAATATCAGTTGCTTGTCCCGATGCTCCACCCATAGGCTGGTGTATCATAACTCTGGAGTGTTTTAATGCAGATCTTTTGCCTTTTGTGCCGGCGCAAAGCAATACTGCTCCCATCGACGCTGCCATGCCTGTGCAAATTGTTGCAATGTCGGAGCTTATATATTGCATAGTATCATATATCCCAAGTCCTGCATAAACAGATCCACCCGGAGTGTTAAAGTAAATCTGGATGTCTTTGTTTGGGTCGGTGCTTTCTAAAAATAGTAACTGAGCTTGAATAATATTAGCAACATAATCATCAATTGGTAATCCTAAAAATATAATTCTATCCATCATCAATCTCGAAAAAACATCCATTGTAGCAATGTTTAATGTTCGTTCTTCGATAATTGTTGGAGAGATGTAGTTGTTATAAATACTAGTATATTGATCAAATACCAAACTGTTTATCCCGTGATGACGGGTTGCATATTTCCTAAATTCGTTATTGTCCATTGTTTTCTATGTTTAATTTTAATTAACAAAAATACAATTTTATTATGAAAATTAGCTTTCAAAAAACAAAAATGTAAGCTTATTTCACGAAAATACTGATTTATTCAGAATTTGTAATTATTTAGCTGGTTTGAAAATAGAATATGGATTAAAATAAATTGCATAGGGCATGGAGCATTGGGCTTTTTGTGTAGCAATTGTTAGCATTTTGTGATCTGTATAATCTCCATTTTTTCCAATGTGAAATAATATATAGTCCGATATTATGAGGACGTAATATTATTTCTACAGTGGTAAATGCCGATTGAAATTATTTTTAGTATAAACAAGCGCAGTGTCGTTTAGACTATTAAATAATTCATTTCGGTATTGCAGAAATATTTTGCTATTCACAACACTAGCCCTATGCTCTATGCTCTATGCGACGTATTGCGGTGCACTGAGCCCGTCGAAGTGAGAGACGCAGCAATGCAATTATTTAAAATCTTTATGTCAAAAAATCAAATTCACAAATAAGATTATTCTAATTTGTTGTCAGAATTTACAGTATAACAACCAAGCGGTGTGCTAAACTAAGATAAAAGAATAGTCGGAGTTTGTTTTGGTCTTGGATATCACACAACAAAAGTTTATGAATAAAACGGGTTAAACAGTTTTTAGTTATGCATTTATTTTTATACTTTTGAAAAAAAAATCTACAACTATGGCACAAAAACTTTTCGATTTGGTTGAACCCGGAGTAATTACCGGTAATGATGTACAAAAAGTATTTAAACATGCAAAGGAAAATGCTTATGCAATTCCTGCTGTAAATGTGGTAAGCACCGATTCTGTCAATGCTGTTCTCGAGGCTGCCAGAGAGGTAAACTCTCCTGTTATTATCCAATTGTCAAATGGAGGCGCAGCATTTTATGCCGGCAAGGGATTGGCAAACGACGAACAGCAAGCATCAATTGCAGGAGCAATTTGTGCAGCACAACATGTTCATCAATTAGCAGAAATGTATGGAGTAGCAGTTATTTTACATACCGATCATGCTGCAAAAAAGCTTCTACCTTGGATTGATGGCTTACTTGATGCGGGAGAAGTTTTCTTCGAAGAGTTCGGAAAACCTTTGTTTTCGTCGCACATGCTTGATCTTTCAGAAGAACCTATTAAAGAAAATATCGAAATATGTAAAGAATATCTCGAAAGAATGAGTAAAATCGACATGACACTTGAGATAGAACTTGGTGTTACCGGTGGCGAAGAAGATGGTGTTGATAATACTGATGTTGATAATGCAAAACTATACTCTCAACCCGAGGATGTTGCATTTGCTTATGAAGAGTTAATGAAAATTTCAGATAAGTTTACAATTGCTGCATCGTTTGGGAATGTTCATGGGGTTTATAAGCCCGGAAATGTGAACTTACAGCCAATAATTTTAAAGAACTCGCAGGATTTTATTCAGAATAAATTTAAGACGGGCACAAACCCTGTTGA
>JAFGVU010000018.1 GCA_016937855.1 Bacteroidales bacterium
ATAATAAGCTCCTCAAAAACCACATCCAGCTTACTATGAAAATCTAGTTTTTTAAATTTCTTAATTTTCATGGCATACCTCCTCTCTTTCTTTAAGTGAACTTAACACATCTTTTTGCAAGAACTTAAATTCTTGCACGCAACAAGCCACATCATCGGCATCGTCATCGTTTAAACCTTCTTTGATTAGTTCGCTAATTGCGACATTAAAAATAACATTGAAACCGTTAATAATCGGTTTCCAGTCGGCAGCTGTACGAGGTTTCATCTCGATAAGCTTAACATTTTTGTTGGAATTCATTTTTTAATCCTCCAAAAGAAAAAGAGCCAGAGGTGTGCGGCAACAAGTTACCGATGGTGCCTCACGGCAACCAAACTCTGACTCAATTTCTTATTTAAAAGATTTTTTTTCATTAGATACTTGTTTTTCACATGACAAATATAATGCAAAAAATAATACGGTGGAGAAAAAAGTTGAGAAAAGTTTAAAAAAAGTTTTAGAATAGGTCGGAGTGAGTGCCAGTGTCAGTCATAACAAGTAATAGTTCTTTATCATTTTGAGCCCACACTAGCAACCAATCAGGTTTTATATGGCATTCCCATAAACCGGCATATTTTCCATTTAATTTATGAGGTTTATATTTTGCCGGCAATGTGCCTGATTTTTCAAGTATTTTAATCACAGATTTTGCAAGGTCAATATTTAAACCTCTTTTTTGACAAAGCTTTAGCGATTTTTCAAATTTCTTGGTATAACTTACTTTATACATTAGTCAAGAATTTTCTTAAACATATCATCGGTATTTTTGGCTTTGTAAACTCTACCCTCTTTTATATCCAGTAAAGCTTCATCTATTCCGGACATTTTTTTCTTTACTTTAAATATACCTAGAGATAAAATGTAATCTATAGTCTTTTTTGCAATCTTATTGCGTGCATCGTATTCTATTGTTATTGTTGCCATAGTTGTAATGTTTACTTATAATAACGGCAAAATTACAAAAAAGTTTAATCAAACGGAAATATCTTTTTCCATCTAAGAAAAAGCATAATTAAAACTCCCGTAATGATTATGATCCAAAGCCATTTAATAGAGTTGTCTTTTGTTTTATCTTTTGTTACAGTTTTAGATTTAACTTTTTTGTGAAAATCAGTTTCGGTTTTATCAATAAAAATATTTTCTGACGAACTGATGGAGCTGTCTTTAATAGTTGATTTAGTATTATTATCAGTAACAATATTATTATTGCGAATTATAAATGTTTCGCGAATAATTGATGTGGTTCCTGTGCTGTCGGGTTCTGAATAATCGACAATCTTAATGTTTTCTTGAGTAAAGTCGGTTTTAACTGTACTTGTTTCAATAGTCGTTTCTGTCTGTGTGAGATCTGCAATGTTATCTATTTTAATAATATCGAGTTTTACAAGCGAATCAACTGATGATTTATTTCCAGTTTTTATAATTTGCTTGTGTCGGTTACAGGCACTTGTAAAAAGAGTAAGGACCAGAACTAATACCAGGAATAAATTTTTCATATTAAAAAATATTTGACATTTGTTTGAATTTGATTTATCTTTGCATTATCTGTTGGATAGGGAACCGATCTATCTGTAAAACTAAGCTGACGTCTAAAATTACAGTGGTAACAGATTTTTAAAAGTCTCATTTTTGAGACTTTTTTATTTTACTTAGTCTTTTAGGATTCTTGATGCTAACAGGTCGCAAATCGAAAGTTGATAACAAAAGTGATTTCTTTTTACCTTTCCATTCAGTCGTAATTATTACTCTAAACTGCTGGCCTTCAAGATATATTTTGGTAGAATTTGATAATGCCTTTTTTTGTCCAAATTGGAAAACTAGAATAATAAAATCTTCTATTTCAAACCCCAATTCTTTAACCTCTTTAGCATGTGCCTTTATTATATGATATAAACCAAAACCTTTTTCAGTTTTATCATCATGTTCGCCCCAAACGATGTCAACATAACCTATATCATTACGATATAAAGCCATTAAAGCTTCACCTTTTTTTACTTTTTTTAGATGTTTTATTGCTTCACGAGGCTTTTCTTTAAATTGCCTGTATATGGGACCAAATTCTCCAATATTATTTTTTTGCATAATTCCATTTTTTAAAAGCTTCACAAATTGCAGCAGTATAAGCATCTCTATAATACTCATCAGCAATAATTAAGCAGTCGGTGTAAGTAGTCATAAACATGAACTCGATAAGAACCGCAGGACAAGGAGTGTATTTTAATACATAAAAATTAGCTTCTTTTGCTTTGCCGTTATTCCTAAAATGTATGTCAGGCAAATATGACTTTAGCTCCGGCAACAAATAGTTGTCTGTAAAATTATCGCTCTCAGTATATCCGGTACTGGTAAAAACTTCTATTCCGGTTGCACCTCCTGTTGATGTAGAGGTAAATCCTTTTTGACCTTCAAAATCTGTGTAATCTCCTTTTGCTGTAGGTTGTGCGTTATGATGTAATGAAATTAAAAATAATCGACTATCAATATTATATATAGCAGCAACTTTTTGTACTCGATCCAGGAGCGACATGTCTGCAGTACAGTTAATATTGATTAAAATATTGTCGATATGATTATATGTGAGCTTTTGACTTAATTGCAATGCTAGAAGCTTGTTTGAGTGCCCCTCATATATTTTAAGACCGTCAGACCAGGTTGGAGATTGCTTACCGGATGTTGTATAGTCTGCATCAAACACAGGACCATGTCCGTACAAAATACCAACATACACTTCTGATTTGGCTATATTATCAGTATGAATAAACGTTTTATCATCGCTTGTAAATAATACTGCAACAGTAATCGCAATAGCTCCGGCAATGCTGCCAAATACAGTTTTATTCTGATATTTCATTTGTTTTTACTTTACGTTTAAAACATTTTTTTAAAATCCATTTGCCAAACTCGTTACCAAAGAGACCGATAACGCCGAAAACAAACGCTAGGACAATTGCAAGCATTATTTCCTGACCGTTAGTGGTAAAATATGCCGTAGTTCCTGATCCGGCACTCAAAAAGAAACTAGTAATTTTATCTCTCATATTCTTACTAAATTAGATTTTTCGGGATCAACGGTATTACCTTCCTTATCCCAAATTATAAAATGAACGTGAGGACCGAAACTATATCCCGTATTACCAACCTCACCAATTTTTTGATTTTTACGGACAGTTTGATTTTTACGTACAGTTGTTTTAAATAAGTGTCCGTAAAAACTTGAATTATTCCGATGTTTTACTTTAACATAATTTCCATTAAGCTCATCAAAGCCAACAGCTTCGACTTTGCCGGGCAAAATGCTACGAACCTTAGTTCCTTGCGGAGCTGCTAAATCTACACCATTATGAAAATGAGTACTGCCGTTTAATGTTCGCATACCATAGCCAGAACTAATTTCAGCTCCGGGCACAGGTTTTACTTTCCACAATAAATAAACAACAATAACTGCAACAATTACAATCGTTACAGCTATTGTTTCGTTTATGTAGCGAAAACCGGACATCCTTATTTTTTCTTTTTATAAGCTTTACCGGCTTCTTTCATGCAGGTAGTCCACTTCTTGTTAGGATGTGCTTTACGGATTTTTTTCGCATCACTGGTAATTTTCTTACCCATTGCGCTAAGCGCTTTTTTTGTCATTTTTGCCATGATATTGTTATTTAGAAGTTAGTATTTATCTGCGCACAGAACGATTTACACTCATAACCGGCGGACGTTGAGCCGGTTGTATTGCCGGTTGTATTGCCGGTTTAGGTTTAACAACAAAAGGAGTAGTTTGTCCTAAACTTATTGTTGGAGTTACAGGAGTTGAATTGTCCACGGCCGACACAGTTGGATTTGACGAACTGTTCGATGTGGAAGTACCTGCTGTACTATTGCCAGAACTTACAGCACTAGGTTTTAATGAATTTTTATTTTTATTATAAAAATAGAACACAACCGCTGCAATTGCAACAAGAATAATGATGTTTTTTGTTTTCATGATATTATTATTAGACTGTTAATTTTTGTTTCCACTCTCTCTCTATACCGTATATCTGCATGTATGCAATAACATCTAGATTTAAACCTAAGCTTAAATTTGCAACATTGCCCGACATCACTTGATTGTAAATTGATGCACCACTTGACAATAGTAACTGCATGAATTGACCTTGCACAGGAACCTTAATTTCATAATCAATTACAGTAATTGCATTTGCTGCAATTGTCACCTTTTCCCGTGTCGGTTCTGACGCACCAATTACAACGCCTTTATTATAAATGCGAATTGTTGGCTTAGTTACTGTTATTTCAAAATCTTTTGGATTGTCGAGCTTTGCCTGACATTTAAGAATTAAATTTCCATCCCGTAAGGCGTTTGGCTTACCTGTAAATCCAACACCAAGAGCATCGTACCATTTAAGCAATTGCATTGCTTTGTACGATATATAACCTACAACCAAGGTTATTAGTATTATAACTATTCTTCTCATTTTACTTCAAATTTTCGTAAATGGTTAATAATGCAGAAAGTAGCACTACAACAGCTACAATTAGTTTAAATGTTTTCATGATATTTTTTCGTTTGTCAAGTTTGCGTAAATTGTAATTGTCAATAATTGTGATTAAAGAGTTAGCATAATTTTCGGCAGTAGCATATCCGGCAGATTGCAAAGCTTTTGCTTGTGCTTCGGGCGTTTTTGCTTTTAAAACAGGCTTGTACCTATCGAGTTTAGTTAAAAAATAGGAGTGATCTCGAATACTATCAGTAATTGATTTGTATTTGCGAAACTTTGCATTTATAACTGTACTCGAGCCGTTAATTACTTCCCTGGTTGCAGCAAAAACATAAGCGCCTTTCCAATATGGAGTATGATCGCCATTAGCTTTAATTCCAAACAAGTTTTTTGCCTCACCAATAAATGAAGCTCCAAAACCAGTTTCAAGACAAGCTTGTGCCATTTTTACAGATGGTAACAACGAAGTACCATAAGTAGAAATGATTATCTCATCTTGATATTTTTTTATGAAAGCTTTGGGCTCCATCGGAATTATCTGCTAAAAAATGACGAAACGATGTTTATGATATTTGTCGCGTTGCCAGAAGTTGAGTTGCTAGACGGTGGATTAGCTCCATAAGCTGCCAATAGTTCGCCATAAGTGTTAAACTTATTCTTTTTTAAATGCTTAATTACAGCATTTTCTGTAAAAGCTCCCCAAACACCATCGGGTCCGCTTGTGCCAACATAAGCGCCGTAATCATTAACGAGTTTAACCTGCATGTCGTAAACTTCTTTACGCTTGCTTACTCCTTTTTCAATTGGATAACCCTGTTCTGGTATTGACGCGGTTAAATTGTTAGCAGCGCCGGAACTAGAATTAGAGTTATCGTTTTGATTTTCATTAGATTGATCTTCATTGTCTGAATTTCTGTTTACCAAAATAATAATCACCAAAACAATTACTGCAACCAAAATACCTATTATAATTAAAGTCTTTTTTTTCATAACAATGCCAATTTTAAAATTTCAGGATTTTCTTTTATCACCTTGCCGGCAGAAATGATAACAGTTAAGTATGCGACAATAGCCAACACGCCAAGAATCAATATTACGTTGCTTATTTTCATATTAAAAGACTACTCCTATTCTTGATAAAATATTACTTACCTCTTCTTGCTCACTTGAATCGAGTTCATCGACTAGCCATTCAACTAAATTCCCAGACCAGCTTGACCACATTGATGTAGTTTCTCGAACGCCAAAAACGTTAACGAGCTTGTACCAATCATCTTTGGTTTTGAGAGATTTTAAAATTTGATAAATTGGTTCTTCTCGTGTCATAGCTCCACTCATTGCATCCAACAATCTAGCTGCCATATTTTCATATTCCAAGTCGGTATATGATAAATTTGAGTTGGAGTACTCTTGTCTTGATTCACGAGTGTAAGAATCTCTTTTTGAGAACATCTCCAAAACAGCCTTAACGATTAAAACTACAACGACAAGCACAAGCAATATCATTGTAATTTTAAAATAAGGACTTTTTAATATTTGTCTAAAATCTCCCATTACTTAACATTTAAAGAGGCTCTTAATTCGTTAATTGTGAAATTCTTAGTTGACTTTAACCACCACTCTGTTGATGCGTCAATTAAACCGTAGTTCGTTTTTATATCCCACAAAACATCATCAAGTACTTTTAATTCAATTGATGGTCTTTGATAAGGATCAAACTCGTTTTTGCGAGTATTGAAAATTTTACCATCTTTCCATATATATGGATTTGAATTTTGCATGTACCAATCGTAAACACCAACAATTTTTTTGCGAGTTTCAAAAGGAACTCGATCGGCAAGTTCTTGTACTCGCGGAGTTATTACAAAATCCTTTTCTTTTGGCTGTTGTTTTTGCCAAACGTACCACATGATTATGCCGGCAACTAATAATGTTGCTACAATTAGAATTGTTTTTTTACTTTTTTTCATATCTCAACATTTTTTATTAGACATATTTAACTAGCACGAAAGCAACAACAGCAAAAACAATAGTAATTGTTATCATCTTAATTGTTTCGAGCTTTTTTTCCTCAAATTCTTTTTCCATCAATGATAATTTATAGGTCATATCTGCCTCTAAATCATCTTGATTTGCATTTTCATCAAATACACGGTCATTATAATCCTGTTCAGCAGCTAAAGCAGCAGCTTTGCGCGGATGCCAAAACTCATACCAGGTAATCGCGTTTATATCGTTACCCAAAGGGCGAACTGATGTATTAGCCTTTTTTTGCATTACTTTTTCTTTTTAATTATCACGAAAACAATTGCAATTACAACCACTAAAGCAACAACACCAATCATTAGCTTTTGATCAGCTTGTGTTTGTATCTCATCTCCTGACAATCCGGCTTGTTGCTCATCTCTTAATCTTTCATTTTTTAAACTTGTTAATTTTTCGAAAGGCAAAAGAGTCCCAAGCAAGCCAATAAAAGCACCGGATACAGAATTGATAGTATTATTAAGCTTAGTACTAAAATTCTGACTTCCTTGCTGAATGCCGGATGTTTGAGTGTCGTATTTATTTGTAGTGTCTGTATAAATTACTCCTATTGCCATTACTCTGATTTTGAAAGTTTAATAAAAACGAAAACAATAGCAACAGCAACAACAGCAAGCACAAGCCCTCTTGTTAAAGTTCCCGAAGTTCTTGTTGAACCTCTATTTTCTTCGCGAGCCGTATAATAAGCATTGGCCCGGTCAATTGTGCCGGAAACAGAGCTAACTATGCCCTCAACTGCATTTGCTATTATGCTATATGGATCCATTAAAACACCTTTTTAATTACTACAATTGCCACAAGAACCACAATACCGGCAATAACTAAATAAGTAGTCATATTGCTTTTCTTTTCCTCAACATACTCTCCTGTTTCGGGATCGTAATAACCGGAACCACCTCCACCATCACCAGGATTAGGATTTGGATTTGGATCAGGATTATCAGGATTAGTTACTGGAACATCGACATTATTGTCATCTTTTATTTCTTTCAAAACATTGTAAAGATTATCTCTGCTTTGTTCTGAATCACAAATAAAAACGATACGTCCGGCATCATCATCAACATCTTGATAGAAATTACGGAAATATTTATCCATGTACCATTTAAAGGTAGTTCGTTCGCCTTTAAAATAAACACGTAAGCGTTTTTTTAACATATTAGGCTTTTCCAATCCTGTTATCATTTGCTGAAAATCAGCATAATGTGCAGCCGTCATACCATGTTTTGGCACGAGCTGATTAACAACATTACTAAAAACCTTTTCTTGCAAATATTTGCGTTTTGGTCTCATACTTTATTTTTTTAGCATTAACACTGCTAGAACTGCAAGCAAAACAACTTCATAAGAAATGAAGTGATCTTTGATTGTAAAGCCAGTCTTTTTTGTCTGTGCTTCAGCTCCCATAGCAGCTGTAAATCTGTCTCTCATCTCTTGTGCTAATGTTGCAGCAGATGCCGCATTTTGATCACCATCAACACGATTTTTGCCTTTACTGATAAAAGGGCTTGTTCCGTTATTTTTCTTTACTCTCATTTTGTTTATTCCTAAAGTTTTTAACTCTTTTATTGCTCTCTGATTGTTGTTTTTGTAAGCATCTATTTTTAGCGCCTCGATGTAAAGGTTTCTAAACCTTGCGTTATCAATTACACCTACTTTATGCAATGCCAGTATTGAACGTTTTAATGATTTCGGAGCCTTTCCGTAAACTGCGTTAAGTGCGAATTTGTCCGCTTCGGTTTCACTATCGGTTTGGAGTTCATAATGTCCTCGTTCGTGTGCAATTATGAATTCTTTTTCAAAATCGCTGTATTTATCCCAAACATCTGCGTTTATTTCGATAAGTCCATTATCCATATAAACCTGAGCCGGACAAACACCAAGAACATCAGCACCAACAAACCTTAGCAATGCCATTACTTACGAGTTTTCCAAACAAAAACACCAAAACCAATTGCAACCGCAACCAAAACAACTACTAATACAATTGTAGTAGTATTGTCTTTTTCGACATTTTGCGGAGGTTGATTTTGATTTTGTTGATTGCTTGAGTTTTTCACCGAAGCCCAACCGCCAAGTATAGAACCGGCATTATTGACAAGGTTATTAAAAAAGTTACCTCCCGGCTTGTTTGTTTCCTGAACACCGTCATTTTCATAATTTTCAGGAACCGGAGGACCAACTAATGAATCATTAGCCGATTGTCCTAATCCTAAAAATTGATTTTTATTTACTTTTTTTAGTTTCATAACATTTGAGTATTAAAAAAAGCCCTACCCTGATAAAACTAGGGCAGGGCTTTTAGTTAGTTATAGAAGAATGCAGCTTAGAACCTCAAGATTATTGACATTTCAGCATTGTCTGGAACGTTCATTGTCCACAATAATACGTCTGACAATTCGAGTTCACCTTTGTCGAAACGAAGATCAATTCTATCTTCAGCAATTTGGTATTTGCTGTAGAATTGGTTCATGTCGATCAATTGTTCAGGATTGCGTTTGAACGGATCCAAAATCGCCACTTCCATATCAGTGCTGAACGCTGATTTGTCGGTAGAAATAATAGTAACCTCTTTTAACAAACATGGGTTTGTTTTGATGTACGTCAAAAAGTCGTAAATCTTTTTTGAAGGATTTGCTGCCTCCATTACAAAATCTTTATTATCAATTTGAACTGTTTGATCTTGTAAAATCACATCAACAGCATATCCGGCAGCGTTAAGGGCGCCTGTTGAAGCAATTTGTTTATTGGAAACTGTCCCCGTAGGAAATGCAAGTTTTTGAGACAAATAGTCAACAAGCAGGGCAATAGCATCAGCAGATACAACATTTTCTTGCGCTGTTGTTTCTCCGACAAAATCAACAGATTTCACAACGTCTTTTTTGCCGTTATTGATTATTGCATCCATCGCAGCTTTTAGCGAAGCTGGATCGCCATTACCTGAAAATTCTACTTCTGACTTTATAAACACTAAATACGATGGTACAATTGCTAATTTTCTGGTTGCGCCAGTATTGTTTTTGATTTTGAACTGAAATTTGTTCATTATTGCATTAGAAACATTTTCTTTTTCCATACCTGTAAATTTATTTGTTAGTATTTTTTTTGAACGATTTACTATTTCACGATTATTCATGATAATTACTCCTCGGTTGTAGTTTCAGAAACTTCCTCAGCTCCTTTAGTTATTTTATATACTGCAAATGCACTTAATGCGATAGCAGCAACTACGAACCACACAATGTTGTCAGAAATAAATTTTTTCATTTTTTCACGATTTTAATTTTACTTGTTTTAATGTTTACAAAGCACAATTATAAATAGTGTATGTTTGGCGCTTCCCGATTATTCCCTATTATTCCCTTCTTTTCCCGATTTTTCCTTATTTTTCCTTATTATTATAATAATATCCATAAAAAAACCGGCTGCAATTCGCGAGAAAAGCAGCCGGAAAATCAAACACAACTATAAGCAAGAACCAATCACAATTATGGAGTATCGAGATGAGCAATAATTTCTCTTATTTGAGCAATAGTGTAGTAATTTCCTTCTTTTTCTTTTTGTATATGTCGCAGCTGATCACACTGCATCCACTTTTTAAAAGTTTTTACATCAACAGAGTAAAAATCTGCCAATTCGCTCACTAAACGTGGCTTGTCTGTAATATTATCACTATTTATTCTTCTGTGCTGCGACATACATACCTTTTATTTGTTGATCCATTAAAATAATTTCGTAGTAATAAGGATTGCCTGATTGTACTTTTTTTCTAATCCTGTCTTGTGCATCAACTACCTTATTGTATAGTTCAGGCACAAGTTCTTGTTTACGTCCTGAAAAATTCTCTACAGAATTAAACAAGATTAGCCAGGAGGCAAAAGTAAAGCACTTAGGCGGCAACTGGCGCAAACCATGTGCGACTATATATAAATCAATTCCGAATTGACGTCTTCTAATATATAGGTATTGCATCATGTTTGGAGTTTGCTCATTTAAATAAGCCATTGCATCATCAAGAATTAAAGCTCCGCCAAAAAAGTTTTCCTTGATCATTAGCAATGTTTCGCTATCTTCATAGATAATTCTGGCAGAACCTTTAAGGGATCTAATTTCATCAGCTGTCGAAACTATTGGTAATTGTTTCCATTCGGCAGTGTCAGGAGTAACAACTAAACACTTATCGAGTTTTTTTACAATATTCTCGTTAATGAAAGTTGTTTTCCCGGTACCATTTATACCTACTAATATATTAAGCTCAGCTTTTCTTTCCATTATTTTCTAATTCTTCTAAACGTGAAGTTAATTTTTCGATTAACTGAGCTTGTTTTAGCTCTTTTTCTTCAATTTCCTTATTTCGCTTGCGCTCTGTGAGTACCATTGTTATTTTTGATCCGTAGATAATTCCAATAGTACCAAGCAGAACCACTCCAGGGGACATTTCAACATTGCTATCTTTAAGATATTGCGCCCAAGCATTAGTAAGAGTTTCGCGCTCATTATTGGTAAGCTTTAATTTTTCGTTATCAGCCTCTTTTATGATCAGGACAAACACAACAGGGATGAGCGAATCCATTAAACTGGTAATGATCTCGGCTGTAGGTTCGTTTAGCTTAATCATATTTAATTGTGTGCGAACCTCTTTGTTAGTTACATCTGTCTGTACTCCAGTTTCTATTTCATCATCAATATCAACAAATGATGTGGATTGTTCCGGGACCGCATAATCTTGTTTTATTGCATTTCGGTTTTCAAACCAAATTGCAGCTTCATCTTTAATCTCTGCCATTGCTATTAAAATTAGAAAGTAAATATTTTAATCCTTCAACAAATTTCCATTGTTTTTTTACACTGGTAATTTTGTTGTGATTATCGAGGCCAACGATGCAAAAATAGATTTTTCCGTTTTGCTCTTTTGAAATTGTACAAATATTACGAATTTCATTTTCTGCAATTGGATATGTTTTTGCAATGTCGTCGAAAATCTTTGATAATTTTTCGTCTGTTAGGTTTTTCTCAATTAGAGGTTCTAACGTGCGAATCATTAAATTCATGCCTAAACCGCTCATGTTATTCTGCGTTTAATTCATCTTTCATTTTCTTAATATCACTATCCGGCACTGATCTAAATCCGCCATTTACATCGCCTTTCTCGAAACGATGATGAACAAAGTAGTTTATAACATCCTCCGGTGTCCATTCCTGGTTACGTTTTTTGCCTTCACGCTCGGCAACAAATTTGAGAATTTGCCAGTTTAGCGGATCAATGACAATAATACGTCCATTTTCGGGCAATTCGCCTTTTACAGTTGCATTTATCACGTCCTGTTCGAGCTGATTTCTTTCGGATATTACAAGTGCCAGTTGTGAAGTAAGCTCTTCTATTTTTGAATTAAGATTTCCAATATCATCAGAACAATTAGTTTTTTCCTCTCTGAGGATATTATATTTTTCTTGCAGCTCATGGAACTGATTTTTAAGGCTTTCGATTTCCTTTTCTTGTTTACTTACAATTTCAGATTGATCTTGAGCTTTAATAGGAGAGTAGTATCTTTCGATTAAGGTTTCCATCATCTGGTTTACGGTTGCGAAGTCGCCGGAATTCTGCAATTCTGTTAAAGTTTCCTTTGTGTCTTTGGTGAGTTTACATGACCAACCTTCGAGTTTAACTTTGTTTTCTAATTCTGCCATAATTAAAAATATTTGTTTTTATTTTATAAATTGTTTACCTTTGCATTAAAGTTTTATTGTGATTTCAGTTGCCCTATGCGTTAAACCCTGCTTTATTGTTTAACAGAGGCATTCAAGAAAAATAGTTGCAGGAACTATTTGAGCCTTGGGCAAGCTTTCCACAGTAAAACTTTTTTATTTATCTCTGTCGTTCGTCTTGGTTGCGCTGTTTTAACTTCCCAAAACTCTTTTTTTAATGCGAAATTTAAGCTAATCGCAGCTGTCTTATGGTAATTTTCATTAAAAATTATCAGCAACAAACTATTGTTTGAACCTTTTCTCACTTGATTAAAACTACGTACAACTATTTTAACAAAATCAATTGCACTAATACCTAATTGACCAAGCTCTACTCTATGAACATCTTGTATGTGCTTAATCTGATTATCAGTAATATAAATATCAGCAGCTTTAACCTTAATTTTATCGGCAACTGTTTTATTAAGCCTACCAATTTTATGATAAGGTGGACCAATATCGGTTGACTTTTTGTTTACCGTTGTTTTTTTCTTAGCTATTGTCTTTTTTGCCATTTTTACTTAATTTGCTAATTATCAGCGTTTTAACCTCAAAATATGCCTGTTGTAAACCAAAGTTTTCGGAAATCATACCGAAGTTATACCAAAGTTTTCGGAAATCATACCGAAGTTTACGCAAGTATAACCACATGTAAACTTTAAGATTACCGATGTAAAATTATAACAAAATTTTGGGATAAAAACAACTGTGGGTCAACTCGTTACGGTGGATTTGTAATATTACAAAAGCTTCGTAAAAATTAGGAATAAAAAAAAGCCCCGGAGACCAGGGCTGTAAATAACATCTTAAAAAATTATACTCGCTTATGAATTAAGTAACCGTTACTTTGTAGAAAT
>JAFGVU010000135.1 GCA_016937855.1 Bacteroidales bacterium
AGATACTTTGGCGACAAGCTATTCGATAGATTAACTATTGCTGTTGCCTCAAACTACTGGCATGATAACGGATAAGCAAATTATTTATTTACTTGCTGTTTGGCGTGCATGGTTGTGTTGATATTTAAACCTGCATACTTGTATAATTTGTAGGATTATATTATAAGATATCAACGGAAAACGTCCTTGTGAACCTCTACGGCAAAACTTCCCTTAGTTTTAAAACATGTTAGGTCTTGAAGTAATTCTGATTTGTGATAATAAAGAACTCATCATTATTCCCATTACAAACTATTTTGCCTAATTAAGGTTACTTTCTGAATTTTGAAACCATGGTTTCAGATAATTTATAGTTTCATTATCCCAGAATACTTGTGAGTCAAAAATAAGTTGATAAATGGCTGCAAATGTCATTAAATCCATGTTCCAGATTTTTCTCTTCAACTTAAAGGATTCCTCATATGTGAAATTATTACATCTGTTAATTTTGTAGATTGCATATGATTTATTGTATTCAATATTTTTTAGTTTGAAGGAAACACCACCTTTCAAATAATTAAAAATTACAAATATCTCCTCTAGTTTAAAATGCTTGTCAATATAATCTAATGCAAGAAATCTTATTTCCGTTTTATCATCGCAATCTAACATCCACACAGGCACACCTTTTTGCTTAGTGAATTGTAATTCCTTATAAATAAAGGCTCTTAGATACTCAATCATATATTCTTTGTCATAATCCTCATACTGTTTTAGTTTTTTCGTTTTCATAATTATTGATTTTTAATTTCATATTATTTTTTTAATGGATTAGGTTAGTGGGTAGTTGATAATCCTAATTTATTCTTTAGATAATTAACATAACAATCATTCTTATTGAATTCCAACACAAAGTCTGCAACATCAAATTTCCCTTCGCATTTACAAAATCTAATTAACTCCGAATCGTATTTCAGGAATTCACCATAATAGTCAACGATTTCAAATTCATAACCATATTTACGACTGTACTTCATCAATTTCTCAGACCAGTATAACCATACGTTATCATCTGCCGATAAATCTGGAAACACAAGGCACTTTCTACCAGTAAAAAACAGGAATTTATAGTCTTGAATTAATGTTTTTCCACCACTTGCAACCCAAATAAATTCAGGTAAAACAATCGACATAATCACAGCAGTTTTTTCGCTTTCAACGAGGCAAATTGTTTTATGCTTTTCATTTATAATTTGGTTATGACCAAATAGAGACATTTTTAATTTAAAAGGTACAATTTCCCCAGCGTCATCATAATTATTGAAATCATAACCACGACCTCGGTCATCAGTATAGTTTAAGTTGTGCAAAAATCGAGGATATTGCTTTTTCCCTTCTTTAATTCGATGTAAATCTTCATCAAACCACATTAATTTTCCAGTACAACAATGCGTGTCCGTGTGAAGATATGGAAATACAATAGCAGAACTTTCGCCACCATAAGAGTCTTGAAAACATCCCAATTTGTATAGTTCAGTTACTCGCTTAACTCCTTCTGCACCAAATTTCAACTCAAGACCATCAAGTAATGTGTTACAAACGGAGAACGATGCTTTATTCAGTTGATTAATTATACCAATGTGAACTTTGTCTGCTTCGAAATAACCAATCTCATTGTTGGTTACGCTAACAGAGCCATCAACGATGTAATTATCGGGTGGTCGCTTTGATTCTTGGCAACTTGAACACATCCCGTATTCAACAGGAGCAAACTCTTGAGTAGCGTTATTTATATATGCACTGTATTTTCCTCGTTTTCCACAAAACGGACAATCTACACGTCTTAGATTTGATAATGTGTACTTGAACATTTTATGAAGTTTTATAATATTCTCCCAGTGATTTTTTGTGTAATAGTTTTAATTCACACCATTTCTTCAGTTTACGCTCAGCGGTTCTTTTCGAAACAAATATTTCCACCATTGCTTTATCAATAAAGTCTCTGGATGTAAAAGTTTCTGGAAGTGCTTCGTAAAATTTTAATTCATTCTCACTACTGAAGTTTTGAAACAACTTAATGTCAATTTTTCCAAGAATATAGATTGTATTGTGGATGTAGTAGTTCAATATCTCTGAACTATTTTTTAAGTCTTCAACCTTAATTACATAATCTTGCTGGCAATTGTCGAAGTAGCAGCGTATTCTGTTCAGGATAATGGCAATCCTAAATATGTAGGAATCCATTTTGGCAAAAATCGAGTTGAATGTTTTGTTATCAATCCCAAAATCTTTGCCGTTCATTTCATTTCGCCACTGCTTTACAAATTTATAACCGTCTTCATCCATGGAAAGAGTTGTCCGCATTACCGAAGAATAATCGTAATACTGAAGAAACGAAGTGAGCATCTTATTGTATTCAGAGTTAATTTCAACTTCTTTGATTGCGAGTAAGTCTTCAAACACATTTTTCTTATCATCATTTTCGTCAACCGTGAATAAATATCGATAAACGTTCCCATTTTCAATGCGCTGGTCAGTGAAAATATCATATAGTGCTCGGAACTGGGTTGTGCCTATTATACTGACATTAGTTTCGTTTATATAATTACTGGACTCTTCACTAACCCTGCTCTTTTTTAAGCCATAATAATTCCAGAATTTTAACCATGATTCTTCATCACTTCCTGCCCTGAACTTATTGAAATCTTTGAACAATCCCGATATTTCATCATACTGGACGAGTATTGAACGACCGTTATTGTGGTCATCATCCAGTATCTGATACATCTTCTCGGTGCTGATATTCTGAACCGCACATTCGATTTGGGTTTTAAGAACAGGATTGGTAGTCATATTATTTTCGGATAGCCATTCCAATATCAAGTCAGAACGATTTTCTTCGTTCTTAATCGATTTGCAGAATTTAGCATATTCGTAATACTGTGCGTTATTGATTTTGCATTCGTCACGTAATTCTCGGTCTTTTTGCAGTATAGGCATGATGGCGGAGTTGAATACATGGCTTTTTAATGTCCCAGAATTAGCCACATGTATTGTCCAGAGGTTAGAGCGTTCAACCCAATCTTTTGCCACCTGTAATTCATATGCATTAAGTAAGGTGTTGCCACATGCATTTAAATAATTAGTTGCTAATGCATCAAGGTTGAATTTCTTGATTTTTGAAACGTTTGTTATTAGTTCTGCAAGTTTCGGATGTAATGCAGAAATTGGAAAATCTATTTTCACTGTTCATTGTATTAAATTTTAAAGTTATTTTTTGTTCATTGTTTTTTTTTAGCATGACGAGTGACAATGAACAAGCACCCGCCATGCTATGCGTTTATTAAAAACGCATAAAATTAATTGTCATCTTGGTCAGAATATGGAAATAAGAGATTGCCGTCCACGATATCATCATATGGAAAATTACAGGCATCATCATCTCCACGTTCTTCTTTTAATTCTTTGGCTCGTTCGTATAGTCTCTCTAACGTTAATTTATTATTCATAAGGTTTCTGATAACGTTCGTCCGGGTTAATTTAAAAACTTCACCAATGAGTCTTATTTTTTCGTCCTCAAGGATGGATGGCATGTAACCAATTTGTTTTATTTTTTCTTTTGTTTTCATAAAATATAAATTTTTAAT
>JAFGVU010000136.1 GCA_016937855.1 Bacteroidales bacterium
AATTTCATATCTCTAAAATAAGAAATCAGTGATAAATATAAAAAACTATAAAACGAAAAAGAGACTATCTCATTTGAGACAGCCTCCGTATCAAATTAGCGAGAATTCTTTAATGGAAATCGATGCGTTAAGCCTTTTTATACTCAATATCAATGTGTTTCATAACATGCAGCAAGTTGAGTTGGTGATATTTTGTGGGTATGTCCCGTAAATATTGGCATTAAGAAAATACATTTTATATTATTGCCTAAATTTTTAACAAAAAAAATGATATTAAGGGGTTACCTTTTAGATTTTCCGGAATAAAGGGGAGTAATAACCTTTAAACTAATTAACCGAAGATAAATTACTTACGATACAGGTTTAAATCTAAAGTTTTATTAACCCTTAATTATTAAACATGACAAACAAACCCCTAATTTGTTGTGTTATTTTTCTTTTATCTGGCGTTTTCAGCCTAAATGCACAACGTAAAATCAACTTTCAATATGATGCATCAGGCAATCGAATTGAAAGAACTATTTATTTACCTACTGCAAACAGTATTAATCAGGCTTTAATTTCGGATTTTGCGGAATTTAAAGTAGATAAAATCGTTGCCAGAGATATCAAGATTTATCCCAATCCAACAAAAGGACAGTTGAGAGTGGATATATCCGGACTTGAATTTAGCTCTAAAGATTTTATTGCAATCTACTCAATTCAGGGTTCCCTTCTTGCAAGGATCTCCCCGGTTCAATCAAGTAATTATATTAATCTTGAGTCCCAATCACCGGGAGTTTATCTCATGGTCATTAATTTGGATGAAGAAACCGTAAAATGGAAAATTGTTAAGCAATAAGCTTAAACAACTTACAGTAAAAAAATCCATTTTATCATTCTTAATTGTGAATTGAAGTTATTTATTCAGTTTCTGTTAGATATTTGCTGAAAGATCGATTTAGCAAATTTCTTATTCAAAATAATCAATAAAGATTTTCATTATGCAAAAACATTTACACAAAGCGAATTTATTTAAATATATTATTGCATCTGCCCTACTTGCCGTACTTGAAATTGGAGTGTCTTTTAATTCTTTTTCAGCAACGGTGCAATTTGTTGATGGTTTAGGTCGCCAGTTATCTTTTTCCAAACAAGTTGGGAGTATTGAAGGGGGCATAAATGTAAGCTCTAACGGTGGAGCCCATTATTCAATACCATTTAAGATGCCTCCGGGAATAAATGGCTTGGTTCCAAATCTGGGCATCAGATATAACAGTAATGCAGGCAATGGACTATTAGGATGGGGATGGAACCTATCTGGAATAATGACAATATCAAGAGGTTCAACCTCCAGACTACAGGAAGGATATGTTAAAGGAGTGACACAAACAAGTTCTGATCGTTTTTATTTAAATGGAGCTCGTTTAATTTTAACCTTAGGAACTTATGGCTCCTATAATTCCGAGTACCGAACAGAAGATGATCAGGGGATTTTAGTGAAATATTTATCTCCTGGTAATTTTGATGTGTATATGCCGAATGGAACAATTTATACATTGGCACAAAAAGTTACCGGAACAGCAACTATTCTTTGGTATTTGAGTAAAATTAAAGACCTGTACGGTAATGAAATAGTTTACACCTATACTACCCCCAATAATCAGCTTGTATTGAGTACAGTTACTTATGCAGGCAATTCAATTCAGCTAAATTACACACAACGTTTGAACGATTCCAATACCACTTATGTGTACGGGACTCCTTTGTATCAAAAAAATATATTAACAGATGTTGTCATAAATGCAGATTCGGAATTGCAGTACAAATACAAATTTGAGTACAGTGAAGATTTATACAAGCTACTGAATGTTGTCAGACTGTATGGGAAAAATGGAACGGAAGTTAATCCTACTATTATAAATTGGAGCAATGCCGATGTGCCGGCAACAAAACAAAGTATCACATCATCCATGAAGTATATCAAATACTATGGTGATTTTAACGGGGACGGACGGACAGATATAATTAGTATACCAGGGAATTACGCTTCGGAATCGGGAACGGCACGGGTATCTGTTTGTAATAGTTCCGGAATTGGATTTACAGAAACGGATTTAGTTTACGGGATAAATTTTGGCGGAATTACGGTATCTGATTTTAACAATGACGGAAAAGATGAAATCTACTTATTGCATGAAAAAGAAGTAATTATAGCTTCGGGACACCCTCCTGTGGTAGCATATCAATGCAAATTTTCATACTATTACTTTAGTGCCGGTCAGAACAAACTTGCAGCAGATACTTCGAAAGATATTATTTACACTCCAAGTTCAGGAACAAAGTTAAAAATGGTAGCTGAAGATTTTAATAGTGATGGAAAAACGGATTATTTAATCTATAATTTAACAAGCCATTCTTATTATGCAAAAAACTTTAGCAGTGAAGGAGGGAATTTAAGCGTTAATCCTACTTTCGATTTCTCAACTGCAAAAATTATTGATTTTAATGGAAATGGTGTTCCTGATTTTCATGCAGGAAGTTCTGTATATGAATATTATAAACCAACCGGTAAATTTGAACTAATCAAGAGTGGTTTGCCAACCATAAATTATCAATACGGTGCACAGGCAGGTGATTTAAATGGAGATGGGAAAACGGACTTTTTTAATGTAGGATCAAATTATGAGTACACGATCTATTATTCGGATGGGAAAAATGTTGTGCAAAAACCTGCACCATTTAGTGCTTTCACATCTCAGGATGTAGATGGTCCTTACGAAAGTATTCGTTTAATGGATTTTAACGGGGATGGGAAAGCGGATATTTTACGTCTGTATTTTGATGTATCAACAAATACCGTTAGTGGGGGTTGGTTTGTGACACCAGTGCTGAAGGGTTACGTTTATTACAGCAGAGGGGACAAATTCTACGGCAAAGATATCAGCAATCTGTTTAGCGACTATCAGTTTAACTCAAAATTTTATATTGAAAAACCAAGAGACCCTGACTTAAGTGTGGATATTGAAAATGATTTTGAAGCATACGAGCCTTTCATTACACTGGATCCTAACCTCTTTCCTATGATGGAGCTGCTTGATTTTAACGGGGATGGCAATGGAGATATCATACTAAAAAAACCAAACGATACAAGCACTCCATACGAAGTAGCTACATTTAGTCCTAATCAAAGAAACCGGCAGGTAAGCATGATAACAAATGGATTGAATGTGAACACACAAATTGAATATGCAACTTTATATGATTCAGAAGTGTATTCAACCAGCGCTACCAGCTACAGTTTTCCTGTTACTAAGTTTACTGCTCCTTTTTATGTGGTTAAGAAAGTGAGTACATTAAATGATGGCTCCTACTATTCTTCCGTTGAATATGATTATACCGATGCAGTAAGACACCGGGAATATGGATTTTTGGGTTTTATGAAGTTTCGTGAACATCACCAACCTCAAAATATGATATCGGAAACCACTTTTGAAAGCCTGGGAAGCAGATATCAGCTCACACCCAAGACAAACACCGTAAAAACAGGATCAGGAAGTTCAATGACCACAAGTTCGTCAACGAACTTGGAATACACGGTGAATGCTCTAAATAATACCCGCTATTATCAAAGCAGAGTAAGCAACAGTACAGTTACAGACCACCTGAAAGGTTTTACAAATACAACAACATACAGTTCCTACAATATTCAAAATAACAGACCAACAGTAATTACCGAGTCCTTAGGATCTGATTTTGACCGAACAACTACGATTACTTACAATCCGCTGACAGGGGCTTACTGGTTGCCTGACAGGACAACAAAAACAGTGGTAAGTCAGAAGCATAAGGATGATGCAGGTTACTACAGTGTTACTACAGACTATACCTACAATAGCGGATCTCCATACAAATTAGATAGTAAAACATTATTCTCAGGAACAGCAAAAAATGTGAAGGAGACTTATACCTATCATTCAAAAGGAGGTTTGGAGAGTATCAGCAGAAAGGCTGCGGATGTATCAACACCAAGACTTGTAACTTACATTTACGATGCGAATGGAAAGTTTATTCAGAAGCAAAAACTCTCTGATTATATTTGGGAAGAATACTCTTATGACAAAATGGGGCGGGTTATAAGCTCTAAAGATCAGGATAATCTGACAACTACGATACTTTATGATGACTTTGGAAACCACAAGACAAGTACATTGCCCAATGGCAGTACAATTACCTCTTCAATGGCTTTTACCAGTTCGGGACCATCCGGAAGCTTGTACTACACACAAAGTCAGCAAACCGCTCAGGGCTGTGTGAAAAAGTATTTCAACAGATTTGGACAAGTGCTGAGAGAAGAAAGTCCCGGGTTCAACCAATCTGTAATGAAAAAAGATTACACATACGATTCTAAAGGGCGTTTGTACCGCGATTATATTCCATATGCAAGTTCTGTCGGTTCGTATTCGCAATATTCATACGATGCTTACGGACGGGTAACAACGGTGAACATGCCAAATAGTTTGGGAACCACAACTTACGTTTATACCGGAAGTACAACAAAAGTAACGACACCTTCGGGCTGGAGTGAAATAACTGTGGATGCAGCAGGTCTGACCAAACAAGCCAAAGATGCGGGTGGTACTGTCAGTAAGACATTTTTTAGCAACGGATTGCCTAAAACACATACATTTGGAACCAATGCCCTTACTTTCACTTACGATGCACAGGGAAATAAAATCAGTTCTACCTCCCCCAACACAGGAACTACAAGTTCAACTTACAATGCGTTTGGTGAACTATTAACACAAACAGATGCCCGTGGTGTAAATTACAGCATGCAATACGACAATCTGGGTAGAATTACTAAAAAAATGGTGGGTGGCATTACCGAAACTCAATGGAACTACAGCACTAACGGATTGTTGAATTCCATTGATGGAATTGATACAGACATTAGCTATGCCTACGATAATCTGAAAAGGGTAACAGGAATTACGGAAAGCATAAATGGTCAGAATTTCACCACTCAATATGAGTTTAATTCCAGCAGCCAGATTTCAAAAATAACCTACCCCGGCAGTTTTGCAACCAAACCAATTTACGATACCAATGGTATTTTAACGGAGGTGAAAAGAAATGACAACAACACCAGCATTTGGTTGTTGCAGGATGTTACCAATTATGGTGCAGTTGAACAGTTTAAATATGGCAACGGCTTAATCAGCAATATTACCTACGATGCCAACCTGAGACCCAAGAAGATGAAATCGGGCAGTGTATTCGAATGGAATTATGCCTTTGCCAATAATGGGAATCTATCGAGCCGCAACAATGCGAGGCTGAGCAATCAAAGTCAGAGTTTTTCTTACGATGCATTAAACCGTTTGACCAGTTACAGGAGCGGAAGCATGACTTATGAAGCAAA
>JAFGVU010000137.1 GCA_016937855.1 Bacteroidales bacterium
AACGGTTGGGGTATGTAATAGTTGGGGCGCAACTATACAACTTTTATTTTAATCACTTTTCAGTTGATGCAACAAAGAATGTACGAACAAAAACTAACTGCCCCAATTTTACATACCCTTTGTTACAAGCTGGCTGTTTATAAGCACAATTCTTATCGACTACGCACTGTGACAGACACACTTTTTGCCAAGCTTTGATTTGCAGGGTGGATTTTGCGGGGCTTGGCAATGGGTGTGGCTGTGGCATATAGTTGTCTATTTTTTATTTTTTCTTCAAGCTTTCGTTTAATTTCCAACCCAACTTAGTCAAACGATATTTCTGATTTCCACTCTGAGGTTTATCTGGTAAGGTCATTTCTATTAAGCTGTTTTCTAACGCTGGTTTTAAATAGTTTTCCGTAAAATTCTTTCGGTCGGATAAGTTCAATTTCTCTTGTATATCTGCTCTTGTATATTCCTTCTCTAACAGCTTTACCAAGCTTTCAACTTGTGGGGTAACTTGTGGGATAACTTGTGGGATAACTTGTGGGATAACTTGCGGGGTAGTATCTATAGTTTTATCATTAAACAAAACTGTAATCATACCACCATCCATTTCATTTATCTGAGGTTCAGGTAAATGTGCATCTTTGCAAGTGTCCATAATTTTAAGTGTACCACGCCCCCAAGAATCTATATAGCCCGCTTTAAAACAAACATCAGCAATAATAGGGTTACGGGGAATTGAATTATGATTACGCTTTAAACTTTCTAAACTTAATCCTTCCGGTAATTTACCCTCGTTCCATAAGGATAGTTTATTTTCGTACACCCTCAATTGTACTGGTGCACCCATATAGGTGCGGTGTACTAAGGCATTTAAAATCATTTCTCGTAAAGCGGCAAGCGGATACACATCGCTTTCAATACGCAGCATCCCTTCAAAACTGATTCGTTTAAGTAGGAACTTGTTGTTAAGCAAATCGGGCAACTGTTTTAGCAGTTGTATTAAATTTCCTTCCAATACTTCTTGTGATAGCAAATCGGTGTCGTCCTTGCCAAACCTGCCAACCTTAACCATAATGTTAGGATAGAAGCGGTTAGGGTCTTTGCCAAAAAGTATAATGGCTGCTCGTTTAAATTTCCTATTTTTAACTAGACGAAGTTTTTCTAATACTTCTAAAGTAGATAATCCTTCTACTTTAGGCATTCTTCCACTTTTCTGCGCATCTTTAATAAAAATTTGTAAACTATCTTCGTCAATATCATTCAATGTAGCAGCTTCTTCAATCACATCATCCCAAGTTTTGCCCGACTTTTTCAATAAAAACTCAGTTAGTGCATTTCCTGTTAGTTCAGTTGTTGTGCTACCAATCCGAGTATAAAAACGACCACGCAATGAAACAGCTACAGAATAAGGAGGTACAATAATTTCAATATAGTTCTTTCCGTTTACTTCTCGCAAGTACAATTCACAAACAATGCCTAAATGATTCCGAATTTTATTCGGAATATCTTCCATCAATCGTTTGGAGTCTGCTAGATGAATAACTTTCCCAGTATCGTCTTTACCAATGAAAATAGAACCTCCACCAGTATTTGCAAAACTACAAATCCATTTAAGGTATTCATCTCTCCAACTTTCTTTCCACTCTATGTTTTGATTTTCAGGCATCTTTGTTTTTATGTGTTTTTACAAAGATAAAGAATTTTAATGTTGGTTTGCAAGTTGTTAATTAATTGGTTTTAAAATTAAAAAGCGCAGTTTAAAAACTGCGCCTAAAAAAGATTAAATAAATGCCAAATTCCACTACGCCAAAGGTTGTATTACTTTTTTAATAATTTTGGGAGGTTGATTTACTTCAATTTCATAATCTTGTTTTATTAATTTATCAATCTCTTCGTAAATAACTGAGGATAAAATAATCTCAGTCAATCCACTTTTTTTATAATCATACCAATCAAGATAAAGTCGAGGACCTTTGATCGGTAATATTCCTTTTGCTTCAAGATTTGCTTTTATATTATTTTTAAGAGTTTCTATTGCAGATAAATCAGCTATAGCATAAACCTTAAAAAGAATGCCCTCTGAAAAATGATTGTAACCACTTGGACTAGTATTTCTACTTAAACTGATTTTAATATTTTCATTATTTACCCATACGCTGTGTCCTGAATATATAGGATACAACTTACTTGTTTTTGGTTGTGCTGTAAATAAAATTGCCATAATAAATTGTTTTAAAAGATATTACTGTTAATAAATAAACTTTTCACTCTCATTTCCAACTCTTAAAATGTAAACTCCA
Source organism: Bacteroidales bacterium (assembly GCA_016937855.1). Lineage (GTDB taxonomy): Bacteria > Bacteroidota > Bacteroidia > Bacteroidales > ML635J-15 > Bact-19. Next base: position 2,289 of record JAFGVU010000137.1, read on the forward strand.
TGAGTTGGCAAAGAAATACTGATATTATTATCTTTAATTTTTTCACTATATATCAGAGTCCCTTGTGGGTTGTAAATTGATAAAATTTCGTTTAATGCTAAACCACTAATAAAAATCTTTTCATTTTCGACACATATTTTTAAGTTCGATAATTTAGTATTTGGTGCATCACTAGGGATGTCTTCAATAATATTTGGAAAATCTTTCCATTGACTTGCAGCTTGATAAAGTGTTTTAGAGCCAACAGGTACATGTATAGTGCAAAATTGCATGCCAGCACCACCAACACCCCAAAATACACTTGTTGATAAACTTAAATCTATAGGTGTCGTTGAATATGCATAAATTGATGTTAGTCCGGTACAGCTATAAAAAGCCATTGATCCAATAGTGGTTACAGAAGAAGGAATTGTTATCGAGGTTAAAGCCATACAACCTTCAAAAGCATAACGACCAATAGCAGTAATAGAGGAAGGAATTGTAACAGAGGCTAAATTAGTACAGTTCTCAAAAGCTGCTTGTTCAATAGATTTAACAGAATTTGGGATAGTTATAGTTGTTAAACCACTTCCTTGAAAAGTAGAGTTTGAAATTGTAGTGACGGAGTTCGGGATTGTAATAGAAGTCAGTTTAGTGCAATTCTTGAAAGCACTACTTCCAATAGCAGTAACAGAGTTCGGAATTGTAACAGATTCTAAATTAGTACAGTCAGCAAAAGCACTTACTCCAAGAGTAGTAACAGAGGAAGGGATTGTTATCGAAGTTAATCCAGTACATCCATTAAAAACACCACTTCCAGAAAGAGCTCCAATCGTAATGATGGAGGAAGGGATTGTTATCGAGGTTAAATTTTTACAACCTGAAAAAGCACCCCCTACAATAGAAGTAACAGTATTAGGAATAGATACAGATGTTAATCCAGTGCAACCTTGAAAAGCATCTTTTCCAATAGAAATAACCGTACAACCATAAGTAGTTTGAGGAATAGTAATACTACCTGTATATTTGGTAGAAGTAACATTATCATATGTTACTTCTACAGTTTTTTCTGTTGAAGAAATTAAATTAAAATATACGTTACCGTCTTTCCAGTCATATGCAAAAGCCAGTATTGGAACAAAAATGACAAGTGTAAATAAAACTCTCTTTTTCATAATTTTAAGTATTTCACCTCAATTCCCCAAGTGGTAGTTTATAAAAAAAGAAGGCGTGGGAACTGTTAAACTTATCCGTTACTGAGGTATCGCCAAACACCCGAATACATAAATAAGCAACAGCCCCACGCCCATATAGGCGTGGAGCGTTTGTTGCTATTATCCATGTATTCTGCGAAAATTTGGCGATTTTCAGTAAAGGATAATATCTAAAACGCTTTCTATAATAATATGTAGTATATACAGAATCCAAACCGCTGTTTAGGTTTCTGTATATACAAAAGTAAAAATATATTTTTAATTCAACGAACTTGCTGAATAATTAACTATTCCCTAAAAGGGTGAAAGTTTGTATTAACACAAACGGTAACAGCTCTTTTGCAAGCGTAAGAATGAAGCTTGCAAATGTGCTGTGGTGAGCATAAAGCAACTTCATTTTCTCTTTTTCTTCCGCTTGTTTAGGCTGTTTTTCTCTTTTTACAGCTTGCTTGTAACGGTTGCCGCTATGGCATCGTGTGACATCAGCCGTGAGGATGATTGTCGCTCGATGTGACACCGCAGGTGTCAGCCGC
>JAFGVU010000138.1 GCA_016937855.1 Bacteroidales bacterium
GCCAAGATACTTCTAACAAAAATATTTTGATGTTGTGTTTAGAACCCGAGTCGCAGCTTTCCTTGTTGTGGCTTGGGTTTTGTTTTTCAGCACCTTATCATCCTTTACAAATAAGCTTTAAACCAACTTACTACAATTATTATTCTTATTAAACTCCTGCTTCTATTTCAACACCAACATAACTTTCATAATATTATCAAACACAGACATTTGTCCCATTATGAAACAAGAAAGGAAAAACACAAAAACACTACTCGCCTGAATATCAGCACCCTAAAAGCTAATGGCACAACTATTGTTTACATAGCCTCGAACTTAAAAACAAAACACAATGATTAAATGCACTGATTTCCCTACTGATTTTTATTTGGATAATTTGAGATTATGTCATAATTTGCATAAGTAATTTATTGATTCTGAAATTTAAAGAAGGTAAAAAATAAGGGGTTATTCATACTTTCCGGACAATTTCACATCAAACTTTTTAATAACCAAACGGACAATAAATGCAATTCATATTGTATTTACTCTCCACGTGTATTGAATGCGTCAATTTATACTGACTGCATTAATGATGATTGTAAATAATTATAACACAAACAATATGAAAAATTTTCACCCTTACAATGGTACTACAGAAAAGTCTAATGTTGCCAATCAAATCCAGACAAAAAAAAGGCACATTCTCACTCTTATTTATATTTCTCTCATCTTATTCTTGCCAAAGAATATTTTGGCACAAGAATCAACCATTTTGAAAATAAATGGAGAAAGAGATACATTCTCTCAGGAAATTGAAAGTTTACAGCAAATAAATGCAGACGAACTATCGTCTTTGCTATTCAATATTAATCCTACAGCATACATTGAAAGTGAAAGTATTAAGATCACTGCAGATGATGGCAGACCGGTCTCAAAAATCATAATCCAAGATGCAGAGTCTATTGAAGTTCTTAAAACCAACGATACAAGACTTCAAAAAGTAAAACTTATACAGATAAAGCTTAAAGATGTATCAGAATTAAGCCAGCCTCTTGATTTTTCTACGCTGGAAAACACGAACAGGCTTAAATACATTTATTTGCAATGTTCGTTCAACTGCACTGATACTGACATTAAGTCGTACATTACGGAAACTGCTCCGGGAACTGTAATTCTGTACTCCAACTCAACTCCGCTTTAATTGCACAAAATCCTTAAGACTCAAAAAATGAAAAATCTTTTACATTCAGATTATCAATTAAAAAATAGCATCGGCAGAGCTACCCTGCTTTTGTTATTTAGTTTAATTAGCATTTCTCTTTTGGGGCAGGTTAGAGTACCATTTGCTCCAAGAACATCGGCATACACACCTTCTAAAACCACCTACAACATAAAAGGTGATTTTACAATGATCGGGAATACAAACCTGACACTTCAGGATTATGCCGATGACGAAAATAATAGTAACAACGTAAGTAAATATGTTGATATTGACAGCGATGCCAACACTTTTAATTCATCAAGTGCACAACTGACCTTTTCAACAGAAAACGGTGCAACACCTGAGTGCTCAAACATAATATACGCCGGGTTATACTGGACAGGCAGAGCAGGTGATGACATGACTTTTGATGTTACAAAGGAAGTGGCAACAGGAAATTCAACAGAGGAGGAAGTCACAGAAAACTATCAGGTTTATGATAATGAGAACATTGATAACACTCCATACTCTTTAGACATTTGGACCGATAGCTATCAAGAAGCCATTTATACCTTTTCTGCCACAGGAAAACCAACAGTTGCGTTCCATTACAGAAGAAACGGAGGAGCAAGTAACAGAACTCTCCATGTTTCGGTGAATGGTGGAACAGAACAAGAAATTGGAATGTATTGGGATAATGGGGCAATAGTTTTGGACAATCCGTACACTGTTTATACTGATTCTGAATTTTCATTAGTTGTAAACCAAATTCGCTCGTGGAATGGAATTTATGCAAGAGTTAGTGTTACTTTCTGGGAAGTAACACAAGAATACACAACCGTAACCAAAACCTTTAACAAACGCAAAATAAAATTTAAACCACCGGGAGGTTCTTATGTTGAACTCACTGCTGCTTCTGACAATATTTACTACCCGCCTGCTGCCGGAAATGACGATGGTTACATGTATTCGGCCTATATAGAAGTTACCGACTATGTGCAGCAATATGGTCAGGGAGATTACTTTGTGGCTGATATTGCCACACTCGAAGGTAACGGTGGCAGCACCGGTTACTATGGTGGCTGGGGCCTTGTAGTAGTTTACGAAAACGCCAAAATGAAATGGCGCGACATTACTGTATTTGATGGATATGCCTATGTCCAAGGAAGTACGGCAAACCACACGCTTGAAGTCTCCGGATTTAATACCGTTCAGGCAGGACCTAATGGAGAAATGGTGCCCGTTGATATTAAAATGGGGTTTATGGCAGGAGAAGGCGATGTTGGCATTTCGGGCGACTACTTTGAAATTCAAAAACAGGTTGATAATTCTTATATGCGTTTATTGCATGTAGGAAATACGACCGAAAATTTCTTTAACAGCTCTATCGAAACCGGAGGTAATCTGCGAAATCCAAACCTACCGAATAATACCGGACTTGATATAAGTATGTTTAATGTGGTAAACACTGACAACGAAGTTATTGCCAATAGCCAAACTTCCACACAATTCAGATACGGTTCGACACAAGACACTTATGTAATTTTCAGTATAGTATTTGCTGTAGATGCCTATATTCCGGAAACAGAAGCCATTGTTACAAACACAGCTATTAACGGGGTTCCTAATCCAGTTAGTCTTTTTACAGATCCCGGGCATATATTGGATATTGAAGTAGAGCTTAAAAATAAAGGCACGGAAGCAACAGACAACACATTAATTGTAATACCAATACCGTATACAGCAAGTTTTGTTGAAAACAGTATTAGTTCAACTATTTATCCTCCTTTAACCTCAACCAATGCAGCACCTGTATTTGATCCTAACTTAGGGGCAACAGGCTCTATTGTTTGGGATATCGGCAATTTTCCTTTACCTTCTGATCCTGATGACCTACTAGCGAGTATCTCATTTCAATTAAAAGCAACAGAGGATTGTTCTATTTTAATTAACCCCAATTGTACTCCAAGAATAGCTATTACCGGAACCACCAGCGGAGTTGGAGCGACTACCGGTACGCCATTTGAGCATGGATTTATTCAAGGGCATGAGACAAGCGGTAATTGTGTTGGCGAACCTATCCCCTCTCCACTTTATATTGATTTTGATGATGCTGCTGTTGGAGAACATTGTACCGGAGATCCCGACGATTATAACAGAGAGTTCTATTATTGTAACCGAGATGGCCTGCCTATTCAAGTAACAGAAGTCGAAGCACATTTCCCTCCAGGTTCAAGATTTTACAATGAATATCCTATTAATGACCAATCAACAGAATTTACATCTGATAATCCATTTCCGGCATCAATAGGAACGGCCACTTATTATGCCATTCCCCCGGGAATAACAAATTGCTTTTTCGTATTCGAGATTATTATAGATGATGTTACAAGCACACCAACAGTAAATGATGTTGAGTATTGTTTGAATGAAACTGCGGTGGCTTTAACTGCTACACCAAGTAATCCATCATATAACTTATATTATTACCCAGATAACAATCCTTCAACAACTGCTCAAACATCAATTATTCCTTCTACAGCAAATGCCGGACAAACAACATATTATGTTGCTGAAGGACTTTCAAATGCCTGCATTAGCCCAAACAGGGCACCAATTGTTGTTTCGGTAATTGCACCTCCATCGTGTGAAATTACAGGAAGTAGTTCCGTTTGCCCATCCAGCACAAATAATATTTATTCTGCTCCGGCTGGCATGGATTCTTACAGTTGGAGTATTACCTCAGGAACTGCCACATTAAATGGTGCGTCTAATGCGCAAACCGTTGAAGTTATTGCCGGCAGTTGCAATGAGGATTTTACACTAGAACTAACAGTTACCAATAGTAATGAATGTAGCTCTACTTGTAGTTTGGATGTGAAGGTTGAGGATAATATCGCGCCGACTTTCGATGCTACACCAGGAAGTCTGACAGCAAGCTGTACTCCTCCTGCTCCATATGCGGATTATACTGCATTTGTTGAAGCCGGTGGTTTAGCTTCTGATAATTGCACTTTGAATGAAGCGTCATTTACGTATGTAGGAGATGTTTCCGATAATGATACTTGTGAACCGACTATTCAACGAACATACAGAATATCTGATGTTTGTGGGAATAGTGTTGATTATGTGCAGGAGATAAGCATTGATATTCCAATGTTCACTCCGGCTGCAGACGACGGAACTACTGTGGACTGTTTGGTTGATGCTCAGCAACAACCTACTCCTCCA
>JAFGVU010000019.1 GCA_016937855.1 Bacteroidales bacterium
GCCTCAAAGCCTCGCGCTGAGCTGAGTCGAAGTGTGAAGTGTGCCAGACTTTTTAGCTACGCTGAGGACTGCGTCGTTCAGTAGCCCCTAAATACTTTTAGTATATGACAAAAATTTTAGTCATGTACTAAACTAAATACTAATTATTTTAAATACTAAGGTTTAAAATTTACTACTTAATCGTGGTTTAAGGGACTAGTAAAATTTTCTTATTCCTATTATTTCTCTAACTTCCTGAAGAGTTTTAACGGCGCTTGCTCGAGCTTTTTCTGCGCCCATTCTTGCAACTTTGCTTATGTAATCCGTGTTCGAGTCTATTTCTTGTATTCGTTTATTAATTGGTGCAATAAGCTTGATAACATCTTCGGCAAGTTGTTTTTTGAGGTCTCCATAACGAATTTCGCATGAATTGTATTTCTCTTTGAAATACTCAACAGTGTCTTTGCTCGAAACTATGTCCAAAATAGAAAATAGATTTTTTACCGATTCTGACATTTGTGAGTTTGGCTCTGTAGGGCCACTATCGGTAACTGCACGCATAATTTTTTTGCGAATTGTTTTTTCGTCATCGGCAAGGAATATTCCATTTCCTTCTGATTTTCCCATTTTGCCTGTTCCATCAAGTCCCGGGATTTTAATTAGTTCTTTGCCAAAATTATATGCAACGGGTTCTTTAAAATAATCGACACTATACATATTATTAAACCTACGTGCAAATTTGCGTGCCATTTCCAGATTTTGTTCTTGGTCTTTTCCAACAGGAACTTTATCGGCATGATGTACAACAATATCTGCGGCCATCAGTACGGGATAAGTTAGTAAGCCGGCATTTACATTTTCTGGCTGTTTTCTGGCTTTTTCCTTAAATGATGTTGTTCTTTCCAATTCGCCTAGATATGCATTCATATTTAATAGTAAATATAACTCTGCAATTTCAGGCACATCGCTTTGTATATAAAGTGTCGAAACCTCAGGATCTAAACCGGCTGCAAGGTATTCTACTAAAACCTGACGAACGCTTTTATGTAAATCGGCAGGAGTGGGGTGTGTTGTTAGCGAATGAAAATCAGCAATAAAGAAAAAGCAATTGCTGTCGTGCTGCATTTTTACAAAGTTTTGAACTGCTCCCAAATAATTGCCGAGATGCAGATTTCCTGTCGATCTTATTCCGCTTAATACTATTTCTCTCATATTTTTATTTAATTTTTGGGCTGTAATAAACTATTGTATTCTTCATCATTCTTTATAATCTCAATAGCTTGTTTAATTTCTTTATCATTTTTAATTCCGTAAATAATTGCACCTTTTTCAAAGTAATATTTTAGTACAATTTCTTGCTCAAGAAGCTCGATAATTTCATCACGAAATAGTCGGAGGTCTTTGTCTTTGTCGTGAGCAAATTTTTGTCTAAGAATTTCCAATTCAGGTTCGGCTGTCTCAAAATATTTTTCTTGTTTAGACGACTCTATAAGTTGATTTAGGTTTTCTTCGGTTTGTGTCTGATAGTCAAAATCTTTGTCTTTAAGGAAATCTACAAGATTATCAAAATCCTTATCAGATAGAGAAAACTCTTCAACCGGCGAGATTGTTTTGTTTTTAAATTTAAAGTAATTTGAATAATCAAAAATAAGATCTTTTAGTATTAGTGAAGTGGATATTTTGCTTAATCGTTCTATTTCTACTTCGATATCGGGAGTTACCCCTCCACCATCAAACACTTTACGACCGTTTTTAGTCTTAAACTCTGAAATTAGCGAGTCGGGTATGTTCCCAACACTTCCGTCCTCGTTTCGATGAGAATAATCCAGAGCTTGGATGCATCTACCACTAGGGATATAATATTTTGCAGTGGTTACTTTTAATATTCCGTTGTAACTTAGGTCTCTGGTTGTTTGAACCAAACCTTTACCAAAAGTTCTTTGACCGATAACAATTCCTCTGTCGAGATCCTGAATACATCCGGCAACAATTTCTGATGCTGAAGCAGACGAACTGTTTACAATCACAACAATTTTTATTTGTTTATCTATAGGTTCTGCAGATGCTTTGTATTCTTTGTCCCACTGAGCAACTTTGCCTTTAGTGCTGACAATAAGCTCTCCTTTGTCAACAAATAAGTTGCATATTTTTACGGCTTCAATTAAAAGTCCGCCCGGGTTTCCTCTTAAATCTAACACTAAAGAATGTATATTTTTATCATTTTTAAGTTCCATAAAGGCATCTTTTACTTCCGAAGCAGCGGTATTTGTAAAACTGCTTAATGAAATATATCCAATGTTTTCTTCAATTATTCCGTAATATGGAACTGAGTTTCGTTTTATTTCTTCTCTTGTAATTTCTATTTCAATTGGTTTATCGGAGCCAATTCTCTCTATAAGTATTTTTAGTTTAGTGTTTGGCTCGCCTCTTAAAAGCTCCGAAACCTGTTCGCTAGGCATATCTTTAGTAGATTTCCCGTCAATTTCAAGAATAATGTCACCGGCAATTAATCCTCCTTTAATGGCCGGGCTGTTTTCGTATGGCTGATAAATAACGGTATAATCGCCTTTTTTACGAATAACAGCACCAATTCCACCATATTGTCCGGTTGTCATAAATTTTATGTCTTCAATCTGAGATTCAGGAATATAAACAGTATATGGATCAAGACTTTTTAGCATTGCATCAATGCCTGTTTTAATTATATCGCCTGGAATTATCGGGTCAACATAGTAAAGGTTTAGTTCTTTATAAAGTGTATAAAAAATATCTAGGTTTTTTACTGTTTCAAAATTATTGTCAGTTGTCTGGCTGTCTTTTCTTAGTGTAAAAGACATAAATAAAAACATAAATATAGCCAGAAATGTTGCCGTATATTGTTTATTAGTATTAGAGAATATTTTCATTTTTTTCATCATTTTTTATTTTTTCATAAATACTTTGTAAAGATAGAACTATTTTATTTTCTATGATATTGTATTTTTCAATCTTATTTGAGTAATAAACAAAACCAATAAGGATTTCGATATTTTTATCAGAACACAACTGTTTTAATTGGTTAAGATTGATTCTGATAGCTTCTTTTATCCGTCTTTTAATCAGATTTCTTTTATTGGCTTTTGATATTTGTTTTTTGGGGATAGAAATGAATAGTTTTATTCCATTTGTATTGCTTTCTGGTTTACTTAGGTAAATAATTTTTAATGGATTATTGCTAAAGCGTATCCCATTTTCGAATAAAAATTGTATTTCTGTTTTATGTTTTAAGAAAAACTTTCGGTTTAAACTATTATTTGTTATTTGAGACATTAATACTCACTCCTTGCTACTTTTGAGCCTTAATAAACTGTTCCAAAGCAGCTGTCATTGATGGAGCATTTGTTACCGGAGCTTTTATGTCGAGGCGCAAGCTATGTGTCTCGACGGCTTTTGCCGTTGCAGGGCCAAATGTAGCTATTTTTGTGCCATTTTGGTGAAAATCAGGAAAGTTTTGCATAAGTGATGCTACTCCGGCTGGGCTAAAAAATACCAGAACATCATAATTAACATCTTTTAAGTCTGATAGATCGGCAGATACCGTACGATATAAAATTGCTTTAGTATAATCGATGTTAGCTTTGGAGAGCTTGCTTGGTATTTCTTGCTTGTGAATATCACTCAATGGTACAAGAAATTTCTCATCAGGGTTTTTGATGATAAGATCCATTAAATCGTCAAAGCTACCATTGCCATAAAATATTTTTCTTTTACGATAAACAACATATTTTTGTAAATAAAATGCTATCGATTCCGAAATACAGAAATACTTCCAAGAATCGATAATCGTAATTTTTAATTCTTCGCAAATCCTAAAAAAATGATCAACAGCTGTCCTACTATTAAAAATAATTGCAGTATGAGAACAGATATCTACCCGTGTTTGTCTGAATTCTTTAACAGAAACACCCTCAACTTGTACAAAAGGACGAAAATCGATCTTTAAATTGTATTTTTTTGCCAAATCAAAATAAGGAGATTTGTCTGTCGCCGGTTTGGGTTGTGAAACAAGAATGCTTTTTATTTTCATTCTTAAAAGAGTTTTTAGTTAACAAATCGTTCAAAATTTCCTACAATCCTAATTAAAATGAGGATCGGTAAAATTTCTAAAGTGCAAAAGTACAAAATCGAGTAATGATTAAAAAATTTTATTTTAATTGTTTGTCGCCAATATGTATAAAAATTGTATAAAACCACTATTGCAATTGTGGATAACATGCTGTAAATCAGGATTATACGCATTGTTTCGCCTACAAAAGGAACAAAAATAAAAATCGGAAAATTTATTATTCCGTAAATACGGATTGAATAAAAAAAGCTACTGAGGTAATTCTTTGAGAAATTCGACAAATCTAGTATCCAACCAAAATAACTGTAAACAGCCCATTTTAGAACTAAAACTAGTAGTACAAAGCTTAAAATACTAAGAAATAGCACCCAATGGTTTACTAAAAAACTATCGTTATTAAACATTGGGTAATAGTTTATTATGGTAAAAATACCTGTTACTAAACTAAGTAGGGCAGCTATTAGTATGTACAAATCGGCTTGTTTAAAAGCAGAATTCGATTCCTTAAATGATGATCGTAGGTTATCTTGCTTTAGAGCAACATAGAATAGATTTTGATAATATCCGGAAAAAAGAACTTTAATAATAATATATGTTGTAAACAAAAGGATTGATACGCCCATAACATAATATTGTGCATAATCTGTTTGTTTCTCAATTACAGGCAAAAGATAGTTAGCATTTAAATATAATAAATGCATAATTCTTATTTTTCAATTGTGAAAAAGCTTTGACCAACTTTTTCTCCATCCATATAAAGCTCTACAGTATATTTACCCAAAATAACTGTTTCGGTAATATCATAATAAATCACTACCGCTAAATCCTGATTATTGTAAATGATGTCTCTATAAGCAGAATAAGCCATTTGTTTTTCTCGAAACTCAAAAGTTTGACCCTGTGTCATGGCATATCCATCGGGTCTAACAATTCGCATATAGACTCTTCTGGAACCACTTGTAGCAAGGTCGTTGGCAACCAGATTAAACGATACTTTAACCTTTTCTATTCTGCTCGACTTTTCAGTTTCTTTTCCTCTTCGGTTTAAAAATCCAATTTGAATATTAGATGTTTTAATTACACTGGCGGTTTCGATGGTTGATTCTAACTCTGTGTTCTTTTCTACAACAACGTCCATTTCTGATTTTATTCGATTATGGTCGTCTTTAACCTGAATGTTTTCGGCAATTAATACTTTATTTAATTGGTCTAAACTATCAATCTGATAAACATAATGGCGCATTATACTACGAAGAGATGTTAGCTCTTTTTCATATTTTTGTTGGATACTATAGCTATAGTTTTTTACATTTTCCAGCTCCTCTATCAGTACCATAATGTGCTCTTTTTCTCTTTGAATTTCAGAATTCAAACTATCGTTTGTAGTTTCGAGCATACTATAATCGTCATAAAGCAGATTTAACTCTTTCTTTAGATTGTCTTTTTCCTTAGTAACATCCTGATTTTTTACAATAACCAAATCGTTTCTTTTGGATAAATCAATAAGCATATATCCCATAATCGCAATAGCAACAAGCATTATCGAAACCAATGCTATAAGAATTTTGGTGGTTACTTCTTTTTTATTTTTGTTAATTTGGCTTGTGTCGTTCATATAGATATAAATTTTGATGCAAAATTATAAAAATTGAGTCTAATTAAAATAAAAACTCTATTTTTGATTAAAAATTGTTTAAAAAAGATGAAGACCTTTTTAATAGAAACGCCTGTTTTTAAGATTGATGGTGGAGCTTTTTTTGGCGTTGTTCCCAAAATGATATGGAAAAACAAGTATCCATCGGACGAAAATAATATGTGCAATGCTGCTTGTAGGTCAATCTTAATTAAAGAAAGCGGAAGGCTAATACTAATTGATAATGGTATTGGTGAAAAAGACGACAGTGGAGTGCAAGATGGATATTTTGTTGATTTTTCTGAAAATCTCGAACAGAATCTTAAAAAATATGGATATGATCCGGAGGATGTAACTGATGTTGTATTAACTCATTTGCATTTTGATCATTGTGGAGGTACAACCAAAACCGATTTAGTTACCGGTAAAACTATCCCTGCTTTTCCAAATGCAAACTATTATATTTCTCAAGCCCAGTGGGATAATGCATTAAAACCGAATTATCGCGAAAAATCTTCATACCATAAAGAAAAGTTCGAATTTTTGAAAGACACAAATAAATTAAGATTGGTAAAGCAAGATTTGTTTCTAACACCAAATGTGCATTTGCGCATTTTTAACGGGCACACACCCGGCCTGATGCTTCCGGTCGTGAAAGTTGGAGAGAAAACATTTTTCTTTGCAGGAGATTTAATCCCGGCTATGGCTTCTATTCCACTAGCATGGGTTTCGGCATACGATCTTTTCCCGCTAACTAGTATAGAGGAGAAGCAGCAAATACTTACTGAGGCAGAACAAAAGTCTTGGATTATGGTTTTTCAGCATGATTATTATACAGAATGTTGTGAATTAGTATCAACGCCAAAAGGGATTAGAGGAGGTGAAACATTTAAATTTGACGAGTTGTTTTAATGAAGAATAGATTATTAATATTAATAAGTATAGCGGTTGCTTTTGTTGTTTCATGTAGCGATGATTATACCTACAATGTAACTCAAAAGCGCTTAATAGACAACACTTGGCAGATAAACACTTATGTCGATTATTCTCAAAACAACACTGTCGATATCCGTACTGCAAAATATTTTTTTAAAGACAAAGGGGATTTAATAAAAATATACGACAATAATGACACAGTTTTTTCCACATGGAGTCTTAGCCAAAATTCTCTTTTTTTGACGATTGGGGGAAATACATTTAGAATCACCGAATTAACAAACAAGGTAATGTCGTTAAGATATGGTGAAGTTGAAATGTTTTTTATTACAGTAGATTAGGTTTAGAATTAAGCTCTAATAGTTGATCAATATACTCCCGATTGTTAGAAAGACGTGGGATTTTATGCTGCCCACCTAATTTTCCTTTATTTTTTAACCATTGATAAAAAGTACCATTTTTAAGTATATGGTATTGAGGAAATCCTAGAGTAAGATCTTTATATCTTTTAGCGTCGTAGTCTGAATTTATTTCTCGAAGTTTAGAGTCTAATAATTCAACAAATGTTCTAATTTCTTTTGGTTCAACAATAAATTCAAATAGCCATTCGTGAACTCCTTGCGGATTTTTATCAAAAAACATTGGCGCCGCAGTATATTCTCTTATTCGGGCACCGGTCTTTTCACAAGCAAAACTAATCGCTTGATGAGCATTGTCAATTATTAGCTCCTCCCCAAAAGCATTAATAAAATGTCTGGTTCGGCCGGTTATTTTAAATTTATATGGATTTCGCGAAGTAAACATCACGGTATCACCGATGAGATATCGCCAAAGACCTCCATTTGTTGAAATAAGCATGGCATAATTAATATCTGTTCTAACTTCTGACAGTGGTATTGCATTGCTCTTGCCTGCTAAATAGTCGGAGAGCTCAATAAATTCATAATATATTCCATAATCAAGCATTAGCAACAAATCGTTTTTTCTTTGTTCAAACTCGTCTTGAATGCCAAAAAACCCTTCACTGGCATTATATGTCTCCAAATATGTCATTATTTCGGAGGGGATTAACTCTTCATACATACTTCGATAAGGCAAAAAGCTAACTCCACCGTGTATAAACAACTCAAGATTAGGCCATACCTCTAAGATATTACTTTTGCCTGTAAAATCAAGTATTCTATTCAATAATACTAATAGCCATGATGGAACACCAACAAGGTTAGTTACATTTTTATTTGTAGTAGTATTAACGATTTTATCAAGTTTTTCGTCCCATTCTTCAATCAGCGAAATTTCTTCTTTTGGTAAACGATGAAAATATGTCCAAAACGGTAGATTTTTTATTAAAACAGCCGACAAATCGCCATAATAAGAGTTTTCGCTGTTTATATTAATATTTGTACTTCCTCCAATTGCCAGAGTTTTTCCATTAAAGACTCCGGTTTCGGGATATTTGTCAGCATAAATAAGGTAAATGTCTTTGCCACTGCGGAAGTGACAATCTTCTAGGGATTCTTTGCTGATAGGAATAAACTTGCTTCTGTCTGCTGTTGTACCACTCGATTTTGCAAACCATTTTATCTCAGTGGGCCAGATAATATTTTGTTCGCCATTCATAACCCTCTCGATATATGGCTTAAATGAATCGTAATCAAAAATCGGAACATTTGCTGAAAATTCATTATGCGAACGAATAGAGTCAAAATTGTGCGTTTTGCCAAATTCTGTTTCTCGAGCATAGTCAATAAGGTCTTTTAAAACCCCTTCTTGTACTTCGACCGGATTTTTTCTAAAGTAATCTATTTGAGCAAGTCTGTTATAATTAATCAGACTAACGATTGAGTTTATCAATGACATATTACAGCAAATTAACAAAAAAAAACTATTTTTAGCAAAATTTTCTTTTATGGGTGTTTTTGATATTATTGTTGCAATTATTATCTTGTTTTTTGCTTACAAAGGCTTTAAAAATGGGCTTATTAAAGAGCTAGGAAGTTTAGTTGCATTAATTGCCGGTATCTTTTTAGCAATACGATTCTCCGATTTTATGGACTCAATTATTCGTAATAACACTAGTATCGACTCCGATTATGTGCCAATTTTATCTTTTGCTGTCATTTTTATTGCTGTTGTAGTTTGTGTTATAATGTTTTCCAAAATATTAGATAAATTTATAAAAGTAATTAAGCTCGACTGGCTGAATAAGTTGGGCGGAGTGTTTTTTTCAACTGCCAAAACAGTATTGATTCTAGGCGGATTGTGTTTTTTAATTATTCAACTGAACAATAATTTGCAATTGTTGCCCGATAGTTTTTCTCAAAACTCCATAATGTTTAAGGTTTTGGTAGATGCTTTTGAGTTTACATTCCCTTATCTGGATCATTTTACCAGCATTAATTTGTAGGTAATTTTACAAATTTGTTAGAAAATATCATAAAATTTAGCTTTCTCTTCACATACACTTGTTAAAAATGGCTTTTGACCTCTGTTTACTGCAAAAATATATCAAAAGTTTTGGCAATTGGAGAAAGTTTTGTATTTTTGTGGCGCTTTTGGGTGTAAAGATGCCGGGGGACCAACTAAAAGTCCCCTATTTTATTAAATATATATGATGCAAAAAGACAAAATATCAGAAATTTGCTTGGCTGCTTTAAATGAGAGTCAGTTTATTGTTGATATAAGTGTAAATAACGCGAATGACGTTTTTGTTTATATTGACGATTTTAATGGATTAACAATTGAGGAGTGTCAAAGGATTAGTAGATTTATCGAGTCTAATTTTGATAGAGAAGTCGAAGATTATTCTTTGGAAGTTGGTTCTCCGGGATTATCAAAACCATTTAAAGTTGACAAACAGTATAAAAAAGCATTAAATACCGAAGTCGAAATTATTGCTGTTGATGGAGAGAAAATTGTTGGCACATTAACCGCATTTGATGATGAAACTGTAGAAGTGACAAAAACTTTGATTAAAAAAGTAAACAACAAAAAGCAAGAAGTTAAAGAAATACATAAAATAGATCGTATAAATATTAAATCAACAAAGAGTGAAATATCAATTAATAAAAAAAATAAATAACTTATGACATATGGATTTGCAGAATAATCTTATAGATACCTTTGCTGAGTTTAAAGAACTAAAAAGCATCGATCGTCCAACAATGATTGGAGTTTTAAAAGACGTGTTTACATCTACCCTTACAAAGCTTTTTGGTGAAGACAGTAAGTTTGATGTTATCATTAATGATGCAAAAGGAGACGTGGAAATTTGGCGCTTTAGAGTTGTTGTTGAAGATGCCGATTTTACTGACGAATATACTCAGATTTCATTAACAGAAGCGCGCAAAATTGATGAAGATTTTGAACCTGGAGAGGAGTATTCTGACGAAATTAGATTGGAAGATTTTGGACGTCGTGCAATTCTTGCCTTAAAGCAAAACTTACAAGCAAAGATTTTAGAGCGCGAGAAAGATAATATTTATCTTAAATATAAAGACAGAATTGGTGAATTGGTAATAGGTGAAATTTATCAAGTTTGGAAACGCGAAATTTTGGTGCTTGATGATGAAGGAACCGAACTTATCTTACCTAAGACCGAACAAATACCAAGCGACCGATATCGCAAAGGTGACACTCTTAGAGCTGTTGTTGTGGATGTCGAATTGCGTGGAGGAACACCTCTAATTAAGCTTTCACGAACTTCGCCTCTTTTCCTTGAGAGATTGTTTGAACTCGAAATTCCTGAAATTCTCGATGGACTAATTACAATTAAAAAAATTGTTAGAGTGCCGGGAGAAAGAGCAAAAGTTGCCGTGGAATCTTATGACGAAAGAGTAGATCCTGTTGGAGCTTGTGTTGGAATGAAAGGTAGCCGTATTCACGGAATTGTTCGCGAACTACACAACGAAAATATTGATATCATTAATTTCACAAATAATACGCAATTGTATATCCAAAGGGCATTGTCTCCTGCAAAAATATCATCAATTAAATTAAACCCGGACACAAAAAAAGCAGATGTGTTTCTTAATCCCGACCAAGTTTCACTTGCAATTGGAAAAGGCGGATTAAATATTAAACTTGCTAGTCAGTTGGTCGGTTATACAATTGATGTTTATAGAGAAATGGACGAGGACGAAGATGATGTTGATCTCGATGAATTCTCAGATGAAATCGAAAGCTGGATTATTGACGCCCTTAAAGCAATTGGTTGCGATACTGCCAGATCAGTTTTAAATCTAAGTAAACAAGAACTCGAAAAAAGAACAGATCTTGAAATAGAAACTATCGAAGAAGTTTTAAATGTTTTAAGAGCTGAGTTTGAATAAAATTTTATAAATTTATTATTATTGAATATGACTTCAGAAGCTAAACCAAAAAGACTTAGCATTGTAGCAAGAGAATTGAACGTTGGAACCAGTACAATTGTTCAGTTTCTCGAAGATAAGGGCTATGACATTGGGAATAATCCTAATGCCAAAATCCCTGTAGAGTGTTTGGACCTTCTTGACGAAGAGTTTAAAGACTCTAAAACTCTTAAAGAGAAAGCCATTATTAATACTGAGAAGGCAAAAGAGACTAAAATCTCTAACATCACCGAAGAAAAAGCTAAGGTTAAAGAAAAAACTGAAGTAGAAGAAGTTCAGAAAACCGAAATTACTTTAGAAACACAGCCGAAAGAAGAACCCGTTAAAATAGAACAGGAGACTCCTAAAGCAGAGGTTGAAAAAGAAGAAAAATCCGAAGTCAAAGATGTTGCAGAAGTTAAGCCCGAAGTCGAAGTTAAGGTAGAGCAAAAAAGCGAAGTCGTTGAGCAAAACAACGAAGATTCTAAAGGTCCAAGAGTACTGGGAACTATTAATCTGGACGAAATAAATCAGAAAACCAGACCAAAACGCAAAACTAAAGAAGAGAGAATAGAGGAAAAACAAAATAAGGTTAACGAACAAAAGAAAGCTGTCGAAGCTAAAAAAGAATCAAGTCCGGTTCAAAGAGAAGAAAAACCTCTTGCTGAAGTAGAAGTCCCAAAAACTGAAGACAAACCTATTAACGAAGAAATTCCGCAAACAGTACAAGCAGAAAATGATGTTCCGGAAAAAAATGAACAGAAAGAGAACGTCGATTTTATCGAAACCAAATTCGAAAAGCTTACCGGACCAAATGTTGTTGGTAAAATAGATATCGATAATTATTTAAAACGTCAGGAAGAATCCGAAAAGAAAAAGATAAAGGAAAAAGAAGAAAGACAAAAGCAAAGAGAAAAAGAGAAGGAAGAAAGAAAATCGAAGAGGAAAAGAATCAGAAAAGTAAAAGTTAATATTACGGCTAACGAAAATGCCACTGATGTTAAAAAGAAAACTCTTACCAAAAGAGGTGCTAAACCCAAAAAAGTAGAGGTCGATGAAGAAGATGTACAAAGACAAATTAAAGAGACTCTTGCACGATTAACTTCCCCAAAACAGAAGTCTAAAACTTCTAAACACCGTCGTGAGAAACGGGATCTTGTTTCTCAAAAGAAACAGGAGGAGTTTGACAAGATAGAATCAGAAAAGAACATACTTAAGGTTACAGAATTTGTTTCTGTTAACGAGATGTCAACAATGATGAACGTTCCGGCAACTAATCTTATCGCAACTTGCATGAGTTTGGGGCTTTTTGTTTCCATAAACCAAAGGCTCGATGCCGAAACTATGGCATTAGTAGCCGACGAGTACGGATATGTAGTTGAGTTTGTTAGTGCAGAAGTTCTAAGTGAGATTGAAGAGGTTGCAGATAACCCCGAGGATTTGTTAACAAGACCTCCTATTGTAACAGTTATGGGGCACGTTGACCATGGTAAAACCAAGCTTCTTGATCAAATCAGAAATGCTAATGTTGTAGCAGGCGAAGCCGGTGGAATTACACAGCATATTGGAGCATACAGTGTTCAACTCGACGATGGAAGAATTATTACTTTTCTCGACACACCGGGTCACGAAGCTTTTACAGCAATGCGTGCTCGTGGTGCCCAAATTACTGATGTCGCAATTATTGTTATCGCAGCAGACGATAGTATTATGCCTCAAACAATCGAAGCAATAAATCATGCCTCGGCTGCCGGTGTTCCAATCGTTTTTGCAATTAACAAAATCGACAAACCCGCTGCAAATCCAGATAAAATTAGGGAAGCTCTCTCAAATATGAATTATTTGGTTGAGGAATGGGGCGGAAAATACCAATCCCAGGAAATTTCAGCAAAACAGGGCATAAATATAGAAGAGCTTCTAGAAAAAGTTTTACTAGAGTCAGAAATGCTTGATCTTAAAGCAAATCCAAATAAAAATGCTGTTGGTACTGTTATAGAATCTTCGCTTGATAAGGGAAGAGGATATGTCGCAACTTTGCTGGTGCAGTCGGGTACAATGAAAGTGGGAGATGTGTTGCTTGCAGGATGTCAAACAGGTCGTGTTAAGGCAATGTATAACGAACGTGGTCAGAAAATTGATGAGGCAGGTCCATCAACTCCAGTTTTGGTTCTGGGGCTTAGTGGTGCTCCACAAGCTGGTGATAAATTTAATGTATTAGACTCTGATCATGAAGCAAGGAATCTGGCAAACAAAAGACTTCAGTTGCAACGTGAGCAAGGACTTAGAACTCAAAAACATATTACTCTGGATGAAATTGGCCGTCGTTTAGCATTGGGCGATTTTAACGAAATAAACATCATTGTTAAAGGTGATGTGGACGGCTCTGTTGAAGCTCTTGCAGATTCATTAATAAAATTGTCTAAAGATAACTTTGCCGTTAATATTATCCATAAAGCAGTTGGTCAAATTTCAGAATCAGACATAATGTTGGCTGCAGCATCTAATGCAATTATTGTTGGATTCCAAGTGCGTCCGTCAAGCTATGCTCGCAAATTAGCCGAAAAAGAGGAAATCGAAATTAGATTATACTCAATTATCTATGATGCAATAAATGAAATCAAAGATGCAATGGAAGGTATGCTTTCTCCAACTCTTAAAGAGAGTATTACCGGTTCTGCTGAAATACGTGAGACTTTCAAAATTACCAAAGTTGGAACAATCGCAGGTTGTATGGTTACTGACGGAAAAATCTTTAAGAAATCTAGAGTTAGGGTTATTCGTGATGGTATTGTTATCTATACCGGCGAGTTGGGTAGCTTAAAACGTTTTAAAGATGATGTTAAGGAAGTTACTTCTGGTTACGAATGTGGTTTGAATATTGACAAATTTAACGATATTAAAGTTGGGGATATTGTTGAGGCGTTTGAAGAAGTTGAAGTAAAACAAACTCTGTAAACTTCAGATAATCTATGCTTAAAATAGGCAATACAGAGTTTGGTGACAAACCCGTATTTCTTGCACCAATGGAGGATGTGACTGACCCCTCGTTTAGGTATATGTGCAAAAAATTTGGCGCAGACCTTATGTTTACTGAGTTTATTTCATCAGATGGCCTGATAAGAGATGCTCGTAAAAGCTTGCAAAAACTCGATTTGTTTGACTATGAAAGACCAGTTGGAATTCAGATTTATGGGCATATTCCAGAGGCTATGGAGCAAGCTGCCAAGATGGTAAACCCAGCTAACCCCGATATCTTAGATTTAAATTATGGCTGTCCAGTAAGAAAAATTGCTTCTCGTGGTGCTGGTAGTGGGATGATGCAGAACCTACCTCTCATGGAAGAAATTACTCGTAGAGTTATTAAAGCATCCGAAATACCGGTTACTGCAAAAACACGCTTGGGTTGGGATTCGGAGTCTAAAAATGTATTAGAGGTTGCAAAACTCTTGCAGGATTGCGGAGTGCATGCTCTTACAATTCATGGGAGAACACGCGCTCAAATGTATAAAGGCGAAGCAGACTGGACTCTTATTGGTGACGTAAAAAATAATCCCCAAATACAAATACCTATTATTGGAAACGGAGATATTACATCGGGTAAAATCGCTTTTGAACGATTTCGCGACTATGGTGTTGATGCTGTAATGATTGGTCGTGCTGCAATCGGTAAACCATGGATATTTAAAGAAGTTAAACACTATCTCAAAACAGGTGAAGAACTTCCACCTCCAGGAGTTATCGAAAGAGTCGGTTTTGCTCGCGAACACCTGCAAAAATCAATTCAGTTTAAAGAGGATAAACGCGGAATATATGAAATGAGAAGACATTTTGCATTATATTTTAAGTCTATCCCAAATTTTAAAGAAACAAGACTCAAACTCTTAACCGCAATGAGCGTTGATGAAATTGAAAATATTTTGAATTTTATCGAAAGCGAATTTGGTAATGTAGATTTGATACAGTAAAAAATTAGAACTTAATCACTCTTTTTGTATAAATATTGTTTTCAGTTGTAATTTTAAAAAGATACATTCCTTTTGGTTGCGACGAAATGTCAACGCTATATTTGCTTGTACTTAAAATCTCTTTGCCTGCTATATTGTAAACTTTTATACTCTTTAGATTTTCTTTGTTAACATTTATGTTTACATAGCCATTTGTAGGGTTGGGTAAAACCGAATATTCAGAAACATCGTGTTGTATTATGTCGTTTAAGTTTGGATTCCATGTAAAACTAATATTAGCAAAACTAGGAACATTTGCCGGTGTTTGACTGTCTTCAATAGACGATTTTGTAAATGTAAAAAACGAAAAATTACCAGTTGCATTTTTGTCTGTTAACTCCATGCACAATTTATATGTACCATCGTTCATAAGAGCGCCCAAATGATTAGTACCGTCCCAGTTACAATTTCTTGTATCATGTGAGTTGATTGTGGAGCCACTTATGGCATCTGTTTTGTCAAATGGCACACCTGCTGCAGTAGTAGATGATTCCCAGTTATTTAAATGTGTTCTATACATTTGTGCGTATGCTAAAAGAGTTTTTACAAAATTTCCACTTTCGTCTTCAACCCATATTGCCACACAATTGCGGGGAGCATATTGTCCTCCAGCATTACTTGTTGTAACAGTAACATCTAATCCTCCTGTAGTCTGTGCAATTCCAACAAATGATAATAGTATTGTTCCTAGTATAAATAGTGTTTTTTTCATATTGATAATAAATTAATTTACAAGCTACAATAATAATCAAAAAATATTCATTGTCGGAATAATTGTATGGTTCGATTGTGCTTAATATGAATTAAGATGTCTTTCGGATGATAATGTCATCTTAATTGTGGTAATTTTATAAAATTATGGATTTGTTTTATAAACTTAGAACAGATATAAATTATATTAAACCCAATTTAAAACAAAATTTTGTAGTTTCTCGAAAATTCTCCTTGTTTTATTTAGCAAATATTTTCTTTGTTTCTGTGATTTCATTGTTAAAGTATTTAACAATATATATTCCCGATTTGAGAAAATTCAAGTCTATGGATTTTGTTTCGGTTTGAATTTTTTCTCCATATACAAGTCTCCCGTTTAAATCGTATATATTTATATAGCCACTACCATTATTATTTTCAATAAGTAGTTTATTTGTCATATAATACATTTTAATATGCTCTTGGGATGATGAGAATAATTTATTGGAAGTGCTACCGATTACCAGAGGATCGATATTCGTTATTTCGTAAATTTTTCCGCTTGCATAGCCCGGAGTGTATAATCTTACAACATTGTCATTTCTTCCGGTTCCGGCATCTATTAGTGCAGTAGCTCCAGTTGCAGCATCAATATTATTATATTCGTATGATGTAGTGTTTTCGTTAAAATTGTATTCGCGCAATGAGGATCCAATATCAGTGCTATAGACATAATATTTTCCATCTGATTTTGTTTTGGCTGCGAATAAAAATGCTCTTCCAGAACGAGAATCAACAAATTCTTCATCCCATCCGACTCCATTCCATGTGTACTCATAAATTCCATTGGCATCTTGTGTTAGGAGTCTATTTAGACCATCATTTCTAATTTTTTCGACTACCAGAGTTTCTGGCCATCCATCTGCGTTTGATATGCTAGATGTTTCGTTGTATTGTGACCCATCCCAGGAAAATTCTCGAACTCTGTTTCCAGGAGTATAATACCTTAAAATGCCATCATTTTTACCATTTCCAAAAACAGCAGGGCCTTCGGTGCCATAAGTTGTATTAATGTCTATAATTTGCCAACCCGAACCAGTCCAGGTATATTCTCTGTGAATGATGAATCCTCCCACATATAGCCTTTGCACACCCTCTTCTCTTGCATCACTGACAAAGCATGAAAGCATACCTGCCTGAGTAGCTTCAACAATCTCTTGATCCCAACCGGTGCCATTCCAACTAAACTCATAAACTTTACTATTTGTCCCTCCCCATTCTGCTCCATATAATCGGTCAAGACCTGTGTTTTTAACGTCTCCGGCCGATAAGGTAATTAGATTTCGTAATCCTGTTGCAACTGTGGAGGTCATTTCCCACGAAACTCCGTTAAATGTCCATTCATAAATAGCACCATCGGTTGGCTCTCCTCGGGTACTAACATAAAGCCTTTTGAGATTATCTCCATGTAGGTCTGCTAACAAAATACTGTAAGCTTTATCTTGAGGACATGTGCCGATTTCAACAATATTCCATTCTTGAGATAACGCAGAAAGAGCAAAAAATAATAAAATAATAGTTGATTTAGTTTTCATAATGCTACAATTTGGTTTAATAAAATGCAGACGTTGTATATTTTTTTTAGTTGCCATGTGTTGTATAATAATATTTACATATCTTGCAAAAAAAAAAGGTGAAAAGCATTTTTAAAATATCTTGTTGTGCTGTAATATTATTCACGCTATTTTCATGTGAATCCAGTCATATTAGTTTTGATGATCAAGGGACGTTTGTTACGGATACGATTGGGGCGTTTGATACAATATATTTTGCATCAGATGTATTTCCTGTATTGAAAAACAATTGTGGTTCTTGCCATTTTGCTGGCACAGACTTAGACCTTGAATCGTATGGCATGTACGACGTTTTGATAAATGGTAGTTTTATTGATTTGGATAATCCGGAGAATAGTGGATTGTTTATGCTACTTGATCCCGGGCATGCCGATGACTATTTGACTTTGGAGGAGCACACTCTGATAATAAAATGGATTCAGCAAGGAGCCATAAACAATTAACAATGTAAATTTATGAAGTTTCTTATTGTAATAAGCATAATTTGCGGATTTTTAGTTTCAAGTATCAATTTGTTCAGTCAGGATGCTGATCAAAAAGAAAGTGAATCTCCAATAAAAAAACCAGTTTTAAATCCATGGTTTTCCTCGACTCTAATAGATGCTCAAACCAGTTTTTGTCCTAACAAAGGTGATTTGGAATTTCTTATTCATCACAGATTTACTTCTATTGAGAATGGTATCAAGGACTTGTTTGGCTTTTATGGGGCTTCCAACATAAGATTGGGGTTAAATTATGGAATTACTGATAAGCTTATGGTAGGTTTTGGAACAGAGAGAGATAAGAAAATGCAAGAGTTTCTATTAAAGTACAAAATTGTCCAACAGACTAGAGATAATTCAGTTCCTGTATCAGTGCTGGTTTATGCAAATGTATGTATAAATGCCAGAGAAGCCGATTACTGGGGATTAGATTATTCTTTTATTAACAGACTTTCGTATTATTCACAAATAATTATTAGTAGAAAGTGGAATTCTAATCTTTCCACATTAATAGGACTTGGTTATGCGCATATCAATAAAGTAGATAGTTATAGAGTTGTTACCGAGGACTCTGTTTCTCAAACCATAGAGTATTTTCCCAAATATTATAACGATGCATTGGGAATAAGTTTTGCAGGACGTTATAAAGTTAGTAATACTTTTACTATTATTGGTGAGTACGAACATCCACTTTCAATTGGAAAACCTCAGGGGCTTGGACCTCACAATCAAAATACAAACCCAAAACCCATAGACCCAAAACCAAATTTAGCTTTGGGTTTCGAAATTACAACAGTTACACATACGTTTCAATTATTTGGATCATCGTATCGGGCAATTATACCACAAAATAATGTAATAATGAATAATTTTGATTTTACACAAAAAAATGGCATAATGCTTGGTTTCAATATTGTAGTTAAATTTTAAAAATAATTTATATGAAAGCAAATAAAGTATGGTTTCTAGCGTCTCTGATATTTGTAGTTTTACTTGGATTAAGTGCATATCAATTAACCAAAGATCCTTGGAAAGTTCCTGTCGAATATAAAAGCAAGAAAAATCCTGTTGAGAACACTAAGCAAAGTATTAGTTATGGAAAGGAGATTTATGAAATGTCGTGTTCCAGTTGTCACGGAAAAACAGGAAAAGGAGATGGAGTAAAAGCAAAAAATTTAGATATAGAGCTATACGACTTAACTTCAGCTGACTTTCATTCTAAATTCACCGATGGAGAAATTTATTATCAATCTTTTATTGGAAGATATCGTTGGCATGATTTCAGATCGACAGTTAAAGATGAGGAAGATCGTTGGAATGTTGTTAATTATGTTCGTTCACTAAAAAAATAAATCGAGTATTATTTGTTTTAGGTAATAATTTTACTCTCTATAATTATTTCCCCATTTGTTTTTTACATAAAAGCATTACATTAAACATTTATTAACATAAATAGTTAAAAGAATAAATCTATTTTTTTAATTTTACCATAATTAATAAATGTATAAATTATGAAAGCGAAATTTTTTTCAATTGTAACACTACTAAGTTTAATAATCATGTTTAATTCATGTAATCAATCCGACAAAAAAGACGATTTAGCGAACAACCCTCTACTTCAGGAGTGGGATACTCCTTATGGTGTGCCACCATTTGATAAAATTAAGGACGAGCATTATGAACCTGCTTTTGAAGCTGCTATGGCAGAGCAAAATGAAAATATTCAAAGTATCATTGATAACGAAGAGGCTGCGACTTTTGAAAATACTATCGAAGCATTAGAGTTTAGTGGATTAACTTTAGCTAAAGTTAGCGGAGTGTTTTATAATATGCTATCTTCCAATACATCCGATAGTTTACAGGCTATAGCACAGCGTGTGGCGCCAAAAATGTCGGCTCATGGAGATGAAATTTCTATGAATGCCGATTTATTTAAGAAAATCGAACAAGTCTATCAGCAAAAAGATGAGTTAAATCTTAATTCTGAGCAAATGATGCTCCTCGAAGAGACTTACAAAGGATTTGTTAATGGTGGAGCGAAACTAAATGATAGTGATAAAAAGCGACTTAAAGAAATAAACGAAAAATTGTCACTTTTATCTTTACAGTTTGGAGACAATTTACTTGCTGAGACCAACAATTATCAACTTGTAATTGATAATGAAGAGGATTTGGCAGGTTTGCCAGAAGGTCTTATTGAGGCAGCATCTATTACTGCCGAAGAAAACGGTATGAGCGGCAAATGGGTTTTTACTTTACATAATCCCAGCGTTTTACCATTTCTCCAATACGCAGAAAATAGAGAGCTGAGAAAGCAAATACAAACAGCTTATGTTAATCGTTGTAATAATGACAATGAATATGATAATAAAGACATTATTCTCGAAATGGTGGAGTTGAGAATTGAAAAAGCACAGCTTTTGGGCTATTCAACTCATGCCGAAAGAATACTTGAAGATAACATGTCGAAAAACCCCGAAGCTGTTTACGAATTGCTAAACCAGTTGTGGGAACCAGCTTTGAATGTCGCAAAACAGGAGGCTGAAATGTATCGCAAAATGATGAAGCAAGATGGAATCAATGACGAATTACAAGCTTATGATTGGAGATACTATACTGAAAGAGTTAGAAAAGAAAAATATAATCTTGATGAGGAAATGTTAAAACCATACTTTGAGTTGAATAAGGTTAAACAAGGAGTTTTTGATGTTTCAGGAAAACTATTTGATCTTAATTTTACACAAGTAGATAATATTCCGGTGTATCATCCCGACGTTGAGGCTTATGAAGTTACAGATGCCAATGGAGAACATGTAGCAGTTTTATATATGGACTATTTCCCTCGTTCAAATAAAAGTGGTGGCGCTTGGATGAGCGATTTCCGTGGACAATATGTGCACAATGGAGAAAAAGTGACTCCTATAATTACAATAAACTGTAATTTCTCAAAGCCAACAAGCTCGCAACCCTCGCTTTTAACATTTGATGAGGCCTCTACACTATTTCATGAGTTTGGTCACGGCTTACACGGGATGTTATCCGATTGTTTGTATCCATCTACAAGTGGAACAAGTGTTCCTAGAGATTTTGTTGAATTACCATCTCAAATAATGGAAAATTGGGCAGCAGAACCCGAAGTTTTGCAAATGTATGCTCGCCATTACCAAACAAATGAACCTATTCCACAAGATTTATTAGACAAAATGAAAGCTGTTGGAACATTTAATCAAGGTTTTGCTACAACAGAGTATTTGGCTGCGTCATATCTTGATTTGTATTGGCATACTATGAGTGAAATGGATGTAACAGATGTGCTTGCTGCTGAAAAAGCTGCACTCGAGAAGCTTGGACTAATCCCCGAGATTGTATCTCGTTATCGTAGCACTTATTTCTCTCATATTTTCTCAGGTGGATATTCTAGTGGCTATTATAGTTATATCTGGAGTGAGGTACTCGATTCGGACGCTTTTCAGGCATTTAAAGAAACTAGTTTGTTTGATAAAGAGAATGCAAATTCACTTAAGAAAAATATTTTTTCAAACGGACATAAAGAGGATCCAATGACAATGTTTGTGAACTTTAGAGGTCGCGAACCACAAATTGATGCTTTGTTAGAAAAAAGAGGGCTTAAATAAAAAGACTAAAAACGATTATTGGAATCGGATTTTTATAGGAATAATAAAATAAACTTCTACAGGAGCGCCTCTTTGTCTTCCGGGAGACCAAAGAGGCATTTCTTTTACAACTCTAAGTGCTTCAGCATCAATTTCAGGATCTAATCCTTTTTTAATTTCAGCATCCTTAGTTTTTCCTGATCTGTCAATAACGAATTGCACATAAACTGTTCCTTCGATCGCTAATTCTTTTGCTTGAGGCGGAATTGTAAAGTTTTCGTTAATGTATTTTAACATCTCTGCATCTCCACCGGGAAACTGAGGCTTTTCTTCCACATTCATAAATGCAATTGGTTCAATTTCATCGTTATCGGGATTATCATCTAGGTATATTATTTCCGCATCAGAGTTAATTATTTTTTCATCCTGCCAGTTAATAGATTCGATAATTTCATTGTTTTCGACAATCGTATTTTGTTCTTGAGCAATACCGGCAGTAGTTATGGATTCTTCATTAGCAGTAACCGATGATTCGCTTTTTTTTGCAGCTCTATTAATTTTTTGTTCACTATCCGGTTTTTTGAAAAGATTATTTCTCGAACTGCCCGAAGTACTAACGGGGGTAGTTTTATCCCCAATTTCATTCTCTAAAATTGGCTCCTCTCTATTATTCTCACTAATATTTTCGTTAAATCCAAAATTCATATTTGTACTACCACCTGTATTTGAAGCCGATTCGGCATAAAACCTGTCTTGTTCTTCTATTAGTGAATTAACATCAATTTCATCTGCTTGATCATAGATGTGAATAATGTCTATGTATTCTTCTTCAATAGTTTCTTCTGGAGATTTTTCTTTAATTGAGATGTCAGTTTTTAAATCGATTGTCTCGTTTTTATCTTTACTAACAGTAGTTTTTCCCGGTCGATTTGCGTCTGCAACACGAGTTTGATTTTCTAGAGATTTTACTTCTTCAATTTCTTGTGATTGTTCTAATTCGAGTTCGCTGATTTCTTTTACCTGATCAATTTGTCCGGAGTTAATAATGTTGTCGATTAGAACATAAGTGCCACTTATTGTTAATACAAGAAAAACAGCTGCGATTGCTCTAAATGTTGAAAGAGGCATTCCCAAAACTTTGCGTTTAGGTTTTATAAAACTATCAATTTTTTGATTTAGTTCTGTTGAAATTATAGCAATATCATTTGGATTATCCATCAAAAGTAATCCATCTAAAAAGTCCGAACAAACTTCGCAACTTTTAATATGATTTTCAACTGCCAAACATTCTGTATCTGAAAGTTCGTTGTTAAGGTATTTTAACAAAACATCCTCTGCAATACAGTCTGAAGACTCCGATATGTTGGGTTTTTTATTCATTTTTTTCACTCATCAATATTTTTAGATTGCGTTTGCCGTTTTGCAAGAACGATTTAACCTCTTTCATCGTATAGCCTGTAATTTCGGCAACTTCGACATAAGATTTGTTTTGCAGATAGAATAACACAATACAATTTCTTTGTTCATCTTTTAATTGATTAATACATTTTTCTAGTTCTTTATAATTTTCTTCTTTAGTAATGTAGTCAGGATACAGAATTTTGTCCTGTTCCATAAAATCGTTCTGATATTTTTTATAATTGTCAATAAATTGACTTTCATATTTTTTTGATCTGAAAGAGAGTAGGCAATGATTTCGTGCCACAGTGTGCAACCACGATTTAAAGTTTTGTACTTCGTGAACTAAGAGTTTATCGATAAGTTCCTCGAATATTTCAAGTGTCGCTTCTCTTGCTTTTTCGGAGTTCTTGTGGTATTTTAAACAAACAGCATATGTAAAACCGGTATATCTTTTATATAATTCTCCGATACACTCTTTGTCCTCATAGAGTTTGTAATGAGCAATTAGCTCATTGTCGGACATTGTTGTGAAATCGGAACGCTTACGAAACATAAAGACTTAATGCATTAATTGATGTCAAAAATAATAAAAAGACACATGACAAACGTAATAATAACGATATAATATTAAATTTATTGAAAAAATTATATGGATTTGCGAATAATAATCATTCGTGCATTAGTGGCGAAAATGACGATATCCCGTTAAGTATAGAAACTAAAAAGTTTATTCGTACATCCCCGTTTGGATTCTGATAATTTCTTTATCTGTAAGAAATCTCCATTTTCCGCGTGGGAGGTTTAGTTTGGTCAATCCTGCAAAATATACTCTGTCGAGTCGTTTAACATTTAGGCCAAAGTGCTCCATAATACGTCTTACTATTCGGTTTCTTCCTGAGTGCAGTTCTATTCCAATTTCAAGCGGGTTATTATTGACATAGCTAACAGCATCTGCCGAAATCAAGCCATCGTCAAGCTCAATGCCCTCTTTAATCATTGTAAGTTGTTCGGGAGTAATCGGTTTATCGAGTTCTACGTGATATATTTTTTTCTTATTGTGTGATGGATGTGTAAGCTTTTTAGTTAAATCTCCATCGTTTGTAAGTAGAAGTAAACCTGTTGTGTTTCGGTCGAGCCGTCCAACAGGATAAACTCTTTCGTCACAGGCATCTTTGATTAAATCCATTACAGTTCTTCTGCCTTCGGGGTCGTCTAGTGTGGTTACGTAGTCTTTAGGTTTGTTTAAAAGAATATATACTTTTTTTTCTGGGTTTATTTTTTCTCCATTAAATTTAACTTCGTCTCCAGGCAATACTCTGGTACCAAGTTCGGTTATGATTTTTCCATTTATTGTAACTAAACCGGTAGTGATAAATGTGTCGGCTTCTCGACGTGAGCAAATTCCACTATTAGCAATATATTTGTTAAGCCTTGTACCTTCGGCTGAGCTAGTTGCCGGTTTTTTTATATGTGGTTTTGTCGTATATTTCTTTTGGTCATTTGTTGGTTTTCTTTTTGGATCATTTGACCGTCTATCAGTAGCAGATTTACTTTTACTAAATTTACTATCAGTTTTTTTATTAGGCTTTTTATAATTCTCAGACATATTGTTTTTATTTGGGTGCAAAGATATTAAAAAAAGCAACTTCTTTCTCAGAAGTTGCTTTTATAAAGTGATTATGTTTTTCTTATTTTCTTACATCAAGCTCTTTCATAATGTGCTGAGCATCATATAATTCATCAACAACCCAAAGCACATATCTTGCATCAACATTTATAGTTCTTTGAAGTTCCGGGCTAAAAATAAGATTACTTGCTAACCATTCCCAGTTTCCGTCGAATGCTAAACCAATAAGATGTCCGTCACCGTTAATAATAGGTGATCCGGAGTTACCACCGGTAATGTCGTTATCGCTTAGGAAACAAACAGGTAGTTTTCCGGTTTCGTCTGCATATTGACCAAATTCTTTGTTAAGAACTTTCTTCTTTAATTCTGCAGGAACAATAAATTCGCTGTTTGTTGGGTCTTCTTTTTCGATTATACCTTCGGCATAAGTTAAATATTTGTAGTGTACAGCGTCGCGAGGATTATAGCTTTGAACTGTTCCATAAGTTAATCTTAAAGTTGAGTTTGCATCGGGATAGAATGTTCTATCTTTTTGAAATTCGCGCAATCCTTCGATAAAGAGTCTTTCGTTAACTCCAATACCTTCCATTGCTCCGACATAAGCCATTTGAACAGTAAATATGTCACCAAAAACGCTTTGAACATAACCAAAAAGAGGGTCTTTTTCAAGAGTTTTTTTGCTAGGCTTTACTAAAAATGCATCCATTCTGGTTTTGTCGGTAAAAATTGATTTTGTAAAAACAGCATCAATAAACTTGTCAATAGCTTCGTGCTCTGATTTTGCTTTGAAGGTCTTGAAAATATAGTCATTAAAAACTGCACTTCTTTTCTCAGCCGGAACATTGTCGATGTAGTATTTTAATACATTAGAGAAAACTTTCTTATCAGTTGCCGGAAAATACTGTTTAAACATTTCGTCAGCTTCACCTTTTAAGTTTTCTACAGTCATATTAATTGCATCTGCATTGCCTTTAGTGTCTTCTAACAAAGTATTTAATCCCATATATGATTGCACATTCATTACGTGCTCTCCTGCCTGAAGTAAACCCAATGAAATGTAGATAATATCTTCGGTTGCAGGACCAAAAGCTTCGTAACTAGATTTAAGGCTACTTAGAACATTACCATATTTTTCTTTGCGTTTTGCGTCGCTGTCAACCCATTTTTGAAAATCTGCTTCAAGTTTTTCTTTTTGAGCAATTGCATCAGTTGTTTTCAAAGTTAGAGCTTCGCCGTCAAAAAGTTTCCACCCATTTGCATTTGAAGCATAACTATCTGCATAAGCAAGTTTAACTTCATCACTTGCTTCCATATCTTCTTTTAAAGTTTGCAATTGTACATTTAATAGATTAACAACTGTTGGGTTAAAGTAGTCTCTTTTATAAATCATTCCATAAGAACTTATAAATCTTTCGGTTTGTCCGGGATAACCCATTATCATTGTAAAGTCGCCTTCTTTAACACCTTTAATAGAAATTGGCAATGAGTGTAAAGGAACATAAGGTACGTTTTCTGCGCTATAACCATTGGTTGGTTTTCCATCAGGAGCCATGTAAACGCGGAAAATCGAAAAATCACCTGTGTGACGTGGCCACATCCAGTTGTCGGTATCACCACCAAATTTTCCAATTGCAGATGGAGGAGCACCTACAAAGCGCACATCACCAAAAGCTTCGTAAACGAAAAGATAATATTCGCCACCCTGATACATTTCTGAAACACTAGCTTCGTAATGAGTACCTTCAATTGCTTCGGCTTCGATTTCTTTAATCGCTTTAGCAACCATTTTTTCGCGATCTGCTTCACTTGTTTCGCTAGTTATATCTTTAAGAACTCTTGAAGTTACATCATCAATTCTAACAACACGAGTAACTCTTACCCCTGGTACAGAGATTTCTTCCTCTAAACTTTTTGCCCAAAAACCATCTTTTAGATAGTTATGCTCAGTTGTACTAAGTTTTGTAATTGCTTCGTAACCACAGTGGTGGTTAGTGAATAGCAAACCTTGTTTACTTACAATTTCACCTGTACAAAAACCCATTCCTTCTTCGGTTTGTAACTGAAAAATAGCATCCTTAAGACTCGAGTTGTTTATGCTGTATATTTCTTCGGCTGTTAACTTACAACCAAGTTTTTGCATATCAGCATAGTTTAGTTGTGCAATTTTACTAGGAATCCACATTCCTTCGTCCGGACTAGCAAATAATCCCAAGCAAAATATTGCACTTACAAATAAAAGTATTAACCTTTTCATAAATTTAAATTTAATTTGGATTTCGTTTATAATTATCATTCACAAAAATGCAAAAATTATTGATATAAAAAAATAGGATAATCTTAAAATAATCTTAATTGTTGTCAGATTTTAATAAAAGATGTCTGAAAAAGTAAATTTTTGTCAAAAACTTTGATGATGTAATTACCGGGCTTTAGTTTTGATATGTCAATTTCTTTTGTGGAGTTTGGAGAAATTGCTATTTTTTTTTCATAAACATTTTTACCAGAATTATTGTAAATTTCTAATTGTGCTTTACATTTGTTTTTATCGCACCAAAATTTAATTGTGAGATTGTCTTCTGCAGGATTAGGGTATATGTCACAAGTGTATTTGCTTTCTTCGTTTTGATTAATGATTTGATAATTGTATAAAATTTCGTACAGACCCTGATTGTATGTTAAAAAATCTTCGTTCGATATCCAAAGTCTATTAGATTTTACAAAGACAACTCCTTCGGTTTGACATCCATTTAAACTTAACTCTTTTCTAAGCATGTTACCCTCAAAAAAATTGTCGTCATTAAAATTATTCAGTAAAATTATGACTGATGGAGCAGGAATGCCTTTAACATAACCGATTAGTGCAATTGTGTTTGAGTGTTGATCGAAATCGGCACCACAAATCAATGAGGCTGAATTTAGAGTGTCTTTGGGAGAAATTGTGTATGTTCCGGGATTTTTTGATAAGGCATATAAATATGTTTTATTGTCACTCCAATTTTTTGAGAACAAATACAGGCTATCATGGTAAGCAATCATCGCCTCGCAATCAAAATTAGTTGTGTTTCGTTTTGAGAAAACAGCATCATAAATAGCAGGATTATAAGCAAAATCTATAATCTCTGAATCGATTGATTCTATGTTTGGATTTTCTAAATCTGTAAGTTTGATTTTATAAATCCTAAGATCTTGGCGAGTTCCTGAATTATTGCCAAAATCACCAATGTATGCGTGAGTTTTATCTTTACAAAGATCTTCCCAGTCGATGTTTTGGGAATTTAAAATAGAAACAGACCTAATAACATTTCCATTTGTGGTATCGATACTAAAAAGCTTTGCATCGCCTCCGGAGTCGTTGTGCGTCCAAAGTTCGTTATGGTGTAACAATAATCCGCTGGTTTCATCAACTTCAGCAGCTAAATTTGTTATGAGAGAGGGTTCTGATATTTGTGATTTTGCAAATAATACTGAAAGAACAAAAACAAAAACAGCAATAAATCTATTCATCACCATATTCTTTCATAAACTCTTCGGCTTTTTCAACCATTTTTTTAGAGCCGGTAAAGAACGAAACTCTTTGATGTATATCAGTAGGTTGTATTTCCATAATTCTTTGGCCATAACCATCGGTTGCCATTCCGCCTGCTTGTTCGGCGAGAAATGCTATTGGGTTACATTCGTATAACAATCTCAATTTTCCATTGGGAGCCGATGCTGTTTTAGGATAAATATAAATTCCACCTTTTAATAAATTTCTGTGAAAATCGGCAACAAGAGATCCAATATATCTAGATGTGTATGGACGACTAGTTTCTTCGTCATTTTCCTGACAATATTTGATGTATTTTTTTACACCTTGAGGGAATTTTATGTAATTACCTTCATTAATAGAGTAGATTTTACCTGCTTTTGGAGTTACCATATAGTAATGCGACAAACAAAACTCTCCAATAGAAGGCTCATAAGTAAATCCTGTAGTTCCAAGTCCGGTAGTGTAAACCATCATTGTTGATGAACCATAAATGATATATCCTGCAGCAACTTGTTTTGTCCCGGGTTGAAGAAAGTCGGCTACAGTAACTTTTTGACCATGAGGTGATATGCGACGAAAAATCGAAAAAATTGTCCCTACCGAAACATTTACATCAATATTTGAACTCCCATCTAAAGGATCAATACAAATAACATAATCACCATCTAATGACAAATCGTCATCAAAAATAATTATCTCGTCATTTTCTTCGGAGGCAATCCCACAAACAATTCCTGATGCTTGTAATGCTTTGGTAAAAATATCATCTGCATATGCATCAAGCTTTTGTTGAGCCTCTCCTTGAACATTCACAACCTCTGTTGAACCAATAATGCTTGCCTCTAATCCGGCACGATTTACTTTATTATTAACAATCTTTGCTGCTAGTCCAATATGACTTAATAGTCGAGAAAGCTCACCTTTAGCATATGGAAATGCTGATTGCTTCTGGATAATTACCTCGTTTAGTGTTAAAATTCTGCTGTTTGACATTTTCTTTTTTTTTCTCTGCTAAATTAATATTTTATTTTTGCATATCATTATTTTTTTTAACTTTACTTAATATTTATCAAAAATCGGAAAGCCATGAAAAAAAGAATTTTAAATTTTGCTCTCGCTGCAGCGATACTATTATTTACTTTTGGATGTTCTATTAAACAGGAGATTTACTTTAATAAGGACTTTTCCGGAAAGTATAAATATACTTATGACTTTTCAGAGTATGTTAGCTATATGGGAGAAGAAGAAGATAGCGACTCCCTTATGATGAAAAATGAAGATTTTGAGGAGTACCTAAATACAGTAGTTACAGAATTGAAAAAGATTGAGGGAATTAATAATGTTAAATATTTGAATGATGCTGATCACGGATTAGTCTATTTTCAGTATGACTTTGATAATGTAAATGCTCTTAATAAGGGATTGGTTTTCTCTTCATATATGGATCAGGAGCCGATGGAAAATCCTCCATACTTTGAGGTAAAAGGTAAAAAGCTTACTTTTATTCGACATGCAACACCAGTTGAAGAAGCTACTGAAGAAACTACAACGGAAGATACCGATTATATGAATGATATGTTTGCTTGGGAGTTTACGCTTGAGTTTGAAGCCAATGTAAAGAAATATGATGTGCAGAAAGATACAGCAATAACTGTTTCTGGAGATAAAAGAAAATTCGTGGAAACAGGAAATGTGTTTGATGTTGCCGAAAAGGAAACAAAATGGGTCTTTAAAACGAAATAATAAACCTATAATGACATAAGCCTGAGAATTTCTCAGGTTTTTTTATTTTTGTACAAAATTTAGATATGGAAAATTGCCCTATATGTGAAAGTAAGGTTGTAGAAAAGCTGCTGGTGGTCAATAAGTTTGATGTTATAAAATGTCGTGACTGCGGACTTTTATTTACTTATCCTTTGCCTTCGGATGAGGCTATTAACGAGTATTATCAGGGTTTTCTGTTTAATAAACCGTCGGAGTCAGGATTAAAAAAACAGATTGAAAGTAGAACCAGGGAAATTGGTCATTTCTTTAATCTCGGCGATTTTAAGTTTTTAGATTACGGAGCAGGAATTGGCACAGCATATTATGTGGCAAAAAAATTGGGATTCGATTCATTTTACTATGATATCGACAGGCAATCAATTGACTTTGCAAAAGAACGATTAGGACTTGCAGAAGATAGCATTATTAAAGACTCTGATTTAAGTGGTTTAAGTTTTGATTATATATGGAGCGATAATGTGATTGAGCATGTAAAAGATCCTGAGAGATTTGTGGCAGTTTTATATGGTGCTCTTAAAAATGGAGGTAAATTGGTCATCAAGACACCACAAGCTTCAAATGTCGAAGCTTTATTTATTGCAGCTCTATCAGGCTTACTGTATTTTAAAAATGCCTTCAAACAAAATAGTTTTTCCACAGCTTTTAAAGCTAGTTTTTTAAAAAGATACTGGCATTGTGAACCACCTCGTC
Organism: Bacteroidales bacterium; assembly: GCA_016937855.1. Taxonomy (GTDB): domain Bacteria; phylum Bacteroidota; class Bacteroidia; order Bacteroidales; family ML635J-15; genus Bact-19. The sequence goes on from JAFGVU010000019.1 coordinate 30,459, forward strand.
ATTTATATTCTTTTAGCAAAAAATCTATTTGGAAACTAATCGAAAAGTGCGATATTCCTAAAGACACAGTGGTGATAAGGGATTACTATATTTCTGGATTAAAATATTCGTTTTTGGATGTGTGGAGCAAAATAAGAAATCCATTTTTTAAAGGAGTAGTATTTGTATTTGCATTGCCATTGTTTTTAATAGAACTGCCTATTATATTTTTAAGAAGGATGCTTTCTGTTTTTAGAGTTATTTCCGGCACCGGATTGATAGTTGAAATAAGGAAAAATCTTGATTTGGCATAAAGATTGTAAACCTTGGGGTCTATAACTAAAACCTAAATTCATATGAGAACAAAATTTTATTTAACAATTCTGCTTGCCGGTATATTTGCTGTGAGCACTATTGCTCTTAACTCCTGTAAAAAGGACGACGACGATGATGATGACAATAATTCAACTGATTATGTGTTGGTTGTTGAAAACGGAGCTCAAAGTATAGAACCGGGAGAAAGCATTTCTTATTCTGCAGTGCTAATTGATGAAGAGGGAAGCATCACAGTGCCAAGTGGTATAGTTTGGTCAGTAACTCCAGATTCGGTTGCAAGTATCAACTCTTCAGGATTGCTAACAACAAGTTCTACCGGAAAAGCAAAAGTAACAGCGACTATTCAGGTGGATGGAGCGAGTGTTTCGGCATCTGTTCCTGTAGGTGTTTATGCGCCTGTCTTATTTGCCGTGGCTCCATCAGCAATACTTTTTGAGGCAGGGCATCAAATACAGCTCGAAACGGTGTATTTTAGTAATTCTGCTGCTCCAACTTATTCTTTTGCTTCCAGTAATTCCTCGGTGGCTTCTGTAAGTAATTCAGGATTAGTAAGTTTAAATGCAGCAGGAGAGTGTTTAATAACAGTTACAGCAAGTAATCAGCCAAACTCTCCGTTTTATGTTCCTTTGTTAGTAATTGATGTACCTAGTGTTCCTCTTCCTGTTACAAGAGTTGAACTAAATCATTATTCCAAAGATTTATTTAAAAATGAAACTTTACAACTTTCGGCAACTGCATATAATATGGAAGGGGTTGTCTCAAATGCAAACATTGCATGGGCTTCGATGGATAACAATATTGCGACTGTTTCCTCTAACGGGCTTGTAACTCCTGTCAGAACCGGAGAAACCTACGTAACTGCAACAGCGAACGGAATTATGGCACAATGCGAAATTCTTGTTAATCCTGATACTGTTATTATTGTAACTCCTTTTTATAAGGATTTACAACAGGGAGAGACTTTCCAGTTTACTGCAACCGCCTACAAGAATCAACGGAGTGGTTTTGGAGAGACTTATCCTATTAATTTTTCATGGTTGATACCTGATTATGGTCCGGGATTCGAAATGTTTAACGTTGGTACTGTTGACAACAACGGAAATGTAACAATTAGTAATTCCGCCATGATGGGAATGATGTCTTTTGTTATGGCTTATGATCCTTCAAATGAATATGTTGCCGGTGCTGCCATGATCATGATTGATGTAGGAATGCCTTCGTGGTAAAAACAACATTATGTGGCTGTTCGTAAAGGACAGCCTTTTTTTTACCATCTCGAAATGCTTTGATCTAAGCCAATATGGTCAACAACACGATAAATAACAGAGTAAATAATATCGTCAATTGTTTGTGGCTTTAAATAAAACGAAGGGTTTGCAGGAAGAATAACTCCTCCGGCAAGTGTTACTCTCTCCATATTTTTTATATGGATTAGATTTAATGGCGTTTCTCTTGTAACCAATATTAGTTTCTTATTTTCCTTTAAAACAACATCTGCTGCTCTGCAAATTAAATTATCTGAAGTGCCATTTGCAATACGTCCAAGTGTACCCATGCTGCATGGAATAACGATTAGCGCGTCAGCAGCATTTGATCCTGAGGCAAATGGAGCATAAAAATTGTTTTCTTCGTAAATTTTGTGGTTGATATTTTTGCAGAAGTCATCTCCAAGTTCATGCTGTGCAACCTCTTTACCTGTTTTTGAGAAGATTATGTTAATCTTTATTGAATTGTCGGTGTTTAACTTATCAAGATAATCAATCAGATATTTTGCATATATTGATCCCGAGGCTCCGGTTATTGCTACAACTATATTTTTAGTTTTTGTTTGCATTAGAATTCGTATTTGATAGCAAAACTCATATTGTGATTGTATTGTCCTCTGTTAAACCAATAAACCTGTCCTCCCGGGAATTCTCTTATCGGGAGCATTATAAAGGTATATGAAAATCGCCAGGAGGCAATCCAGTTTTCCGACAAATTATAATCTAATCCGACATGTTGAGCAATTTCATATTTTCTGAATGGTCTTCCTTCCTCAGGAATAATACCTGTACCATCATCTTCTGTGCCTTTTATGAGATATGAATAAGAAAGCCCGAAATTGAATAAAAAATCGTTGTCGAACGAGTATGAGAACAGTCCGGGAATTCCAATTTTTTTTATGTTATGTGTAGCAAGCACAGGAACTTCGATATAATCCAGATGCATGGCGTAAAAGTGGACTACGTATCCGGCATCATTTTTTTGCACTTCTTTACTACCTTTTCTTTTATACTCGATTCCTGCATACATTCCCCAAGAGTCGTTAAAAGTATTCCGAACAAAAACTCCTGCAAGTGGAGAAATTTTATGGTATCCACCATAATTATCACCGTCAACTTGTGAAATGGTTGTACCAGCAATTAGTCCGCCACTAAAGGATTGAGCAAATAATAGTGTGCTAAATAGAGTTGAAAAGATTATTGCAAATATTATTTTCATTATTCGCTAAAGTGAAAAACCTCTCCCTGGAGTATTTCTTTTGTGTCTAAGTCATGAACAAATGCTACTATCAGGCAGTTTTCGATTACCCAATCAGCTTTTGTTGAAATAGAATACGATTTTTCAAGAACATCGCCAACATTTGTTTGATTTGTATTTGTTTTGATTTCTTCTCCAAAAGGTCCATTCATTCCTGCTCTTAGTACATGATTGTGTTCGTAGTTTTCGATATCCTGATTGTCGAGTGTGTAGTCTGTTTGCCATTGTAAAATGTGGTCTTCCAGAACATAAACAGTTAGACCTAATTGGCGAGAATTGATAATGTTTGTTGTAACCTCTACGTCACAACTTATTGTGCTATCGTTTTCGGAATGACTCCCTTCAATTTTTATCAAAAATTCGGGATAATTTTCCAAAAATTCCGATAAGGCTAAAGTCCATTTGTCGTGAGTAGATAGTTTTTCGGGAGCATAAGAATTAACCATTCCTGTTGGGAGGTAAAGTTCGCCATAAAACCCTGTCGAAAAGTCACGTCCACCAAGATAATCTCCAATATCTGTTCTAAAATCATAGTGATAAGGCAGAGCAGTGTCACTTGTTGCAGGCTTTGCATACCATGTTGCATGTATAGCAATAGGTATAACAACCTCGCCATATTTGTCAACCAAACTATTAATTGTCTCGTGGGCGCGTGGACAGTTTCCACATTTTTGACCAGTGATATCAAAAATTATCGATTTTCGTCCGTTCCAAATAAAAGCATTATCTTTAACAAAAGGCTCTTCTAGTTTATCGCATGAAGATAAGAAACCAACTAAGATTAAGCTTGCGATTATAATATGTTTTGTTTTCATTTTATTTGTTTTTAAAATGTACTTGATATTGATAAAGCTAAACCGTTTGATGCAGGAACATTACGACAAACACCTCCTATACACATTACACCTTCGCGTTGTTTTCCGTAGGTTAACTGTATCCGATTTCCTCCGTTTACAAATCCAAAGCCTACGTTAAGGTAGTGAACTCTGTCATCTGCATCGGGATTTCCGTAATTCCAATTGTCAAAAACGGTAAAAAACCATTTAGGGATTGTTAACTCTATTAAGCCTAATCCCCAATTGCCTTTATCTTGTTTAGTGAACATCCCTTGAAATTCTGTTTTAATAGCAACACCACTTGAAATTTTATATGTCAAATCAGCAATGGCAATGTTTGCATACACATTTTCGTGTCCTTTAACCCCCATTAATACATCATAATTATAAAACAGATTCATGTAAGATATGTTTGTGTAAAGTTTTTTGTTCCATTTTTTAGATATTTCAACATTTATATCCTGATAGTATAATTCATCTCCAATTGAGAAAAAGTCAGTGTTGTAACCAAGAGTTCCTTTGGAGGAAATTGGAATAGAGTCGGCAATTCTGGTTTTTTCGATTTCTTGAACTCTTGAATAGTAGAGCGAAATTGTAGTTCCATATTTTCCACCAAGGAGAGTCTTTTTAGGGATCTTATAAAACACTTCTGCTTTTGCTCCCCACTCTCCGTTAGGTTGACTTGCGTACGGATAGAACGCTGGTAGTGTATAAATATGGTTTCGAGAAATTTCAGGCATCAGGTTTATTGACAGGTCAGTTAAGTTAGCATTTCTATCTGATCGAAACGACATATTGTCAACCCATTTTGTTCCAATGACAACCCCTAATCCTTTTTGCGAATACGTAGCATTAATCAACAATGCTTGTCCCGGTTTATAAATATAATTGTTTTCTGCAGATGGGTCGTTAATTTTATAGGCATATTCTGAATTTACATTAAAACCCTTGTAGATAATATTTAATCTTCCGGCACCTGCTCCAACATTATTTGGGAGAATATAAATTGGGTGTTCTTCTTTTTGGTATTTGCTTACAAAACTACCTCCGGCTGAAACTCTTAAGTCGCTTTCTGCAAATGCTTTAATCATATCGTTAAATTGTATTTCACCATCTATACCGCGTATTAACCCTGGCCCATAATCCCAATAGTATCTTTGTTTTCCAATTACACCTTTAAGGTAAACCCCTGACATAATCGTATATTTAACTCTGAATCCCATCATTGCATTATCGACGCCAAGCATTTTTTCATCATAAGTTCTAAAAATCAAACCATTACCAAATTGTTCGTAATAATTACCAACAGTAATTTCGAGATTGTCGTTACTAAACATTGCCCACTTAATAGGAATTCCTATACCATTATTAATGCCCCCCATATTTGGATAGCCTAAAAGTGAGTTCATGTACCCTTCGTATCTAAAACCTGCCGAAAAATTTCCTTGTGTATAAGCAAAATTTGCCCAAGAGTTTACAAGAACATTTTCGTCAACTGCCACGGCACCAATTTGCGAGTCTTCTATATAATATTGCGCTTCGCTTTGAAAGTTTCCTGTAACCTGACCTCCATTATTCTCTTGTGCGTACAAAGAGAAAATTCCCAAGCTGATTAAGCTTAGGAGTAAACTGATAACTTTTTTCATGTCCTAAAAATTAGGTTATTTTATTGGTTGTCCTTTTGCAACTTTTTTAATTATTTCAAAAGTGTGATCTTCGTCACCTTCGAGGTATGTTGTGTGTTGCCAAACCACTTTGCCATTACCGTCTATTAAAAAAGTGTGAGGTACATTTGCAACATTCATTGCTCTTTTAAAATCGCTGTTTGCATCTAAATAAACGTCAAATTCCCAACCTCTTGCGTTTACAAATGGTGCAACAGAGCTGCTACTACGAGCATTGTCTGTAGATATTGCCACAATTTTTACTCCTGTTTCTTCTGCCCAATCTTCGTACTCTTCGTTAAATGCTGTTAACTCCTTGATACAAGGTTTACACCACGTTGCAAAAAAAGCAACCAAAACCGGCTTGCCATCATTTTCGACAATTGATTTTGTGTTGACTGTTTTGCCATTTAAGTCTTTGATTTGAACTGAAGGCACTTCCTGAGCAAAAAGTGTGGTACATAAAATACCAGTGATTAAAATTAAAAATAGTTTTTTCATAGATTTACTTTTTAAAATCGCCATAAAAATAGTTAAATTATCGTTTGTTTTGCAATAATTAGACCAAAATAATTATTTATCAATCAGATTATGGGGGGTTTTATTTTGTCTTTAGTTTTTTCTGTCATCCTTATCAAATCCTCATTTTTAGTTCTAATTAGGTACTTTTATGTAAAATTAGTTATGTATTTAACATTAGCTAAATATTTGTGATTATGTGGCGATAGTACGCATAAATTAGGCTTAAAGCTAGATTAATATATAATAATGTATAAAATGAGAACATGATGATTTCTAATAATTATTAAAATGGTATTTTGTACCTTTAAAACTATTAAATAAAAACTTATGAAAAAACTGTACTTAATTATTTTAATTATTGGCATGACATGTTTTTTTGCTCATGCTCAAAAAGGTAGTGTAAGCGGAATTTCTGCTGCAAAAAAGAGTCCTCACGGACAAAGTATTACAATAAATCATGCCAAAGGCACAAAAAGTGTTTTATGGTCAGAAGATTTTGAGGTATGGCCACCAGCTAATTTAACTGTTTCAAGTGGTTCCTCTAGTACAGCATCTGGTATTGAGTTGTGGCATCAAACAGACGGAGCTGCTGAAGTTAATTATGATGATGGAAGCATGTCCGATGAGTGGATGATTTCTGATCCAATTATCCTTCCAACTGCTGAGTTAATTTTAAAATTTGATTGGTTTGGGAGCTATTATTGGCATGTTGATCCTAGTGACGGAGCAGATGTTTCTGTTAAAGTTTCAACTGATGGAGGAACTAATTGGACTACCATTTGGGTTGATGATAATCAGGCAATGGTTGAGGCAGGAGGTAATGTGTGGCCTTGGGTAAATTGGACACCTTATACTGCCGAATTAGACATTTCTTCTTACGCCGGAACTGAAATTCTTTTAGGATTCCATTATCTTGGAAATGATGGAGCTCAATGGCAATTTGATAATATTATTATCGAAGATATTGTTGCATTTGATTGTGCAATTACAAATATTACTGTTCCTCCGGTACTTGGAACGGGAGCGAGAGATATTACAGGTGTTGTTCAGAATATGGGAACTACTGCAATTACTGGTTTTGATGTGGTTTATACAATTGATGGAACGAGTGTTAGTTCTGTATATACTGTAAGTGGTGTTAATATTGCCTACGGTCAGACTTACGCATTTGTTCACGATGTTCAATATGATTTTGCTTCTATAGGAACATATAACGTCGAAGTTGCTATTTCTAATATTAATGGTATTGGTGACGACGAAAACCTTGCAAATAATGTCTTGGATATTGATGTCGAAGCAGCAGAAGGTGTTGTGCAAAGAAGAGTGTTGCACGAAGTGTTGACAAGTTCAAGCTGTGCTCCATGTGCTGAGACAAATCCTGTTATCGATGGAGTTGTTTTTGACGATGCAAACATCCCTTATTCTACTGTTGTAAAATATCAGGTTTCGTGGCCAGGGGAAGGAGATCCATATCAAACTCCAATGGCTGCCGATCGAGTAACTTAACATGGTACAGAAGGTGTCCCTGATTTTTGGGTAGATGGTAATAACGAATTGGGATCCTCATACAGTCAAGCAACTTTTGACGGATATAAATACATTCCTTCTTTCTTCGAAATTGAAGGAGAACATACAATTGTTGGGAATCAAGTTGAGGCTGAAATAACGATTACTCCTAATGATGACTTTACAGGAGTTTGTCATGTAGTGGTTATTGAGAAAGAAACAACCGGCAATGTATCATCAAATGGCGAAACTGAATTTCATAATGTTGCAATGGCAATGCTTCCAACAACTTCAGGTACTGCTGTTAATTTAACTTCCGGCACTCCTTACACTTTCAATGTGTCAAAAGATATGTCGGATACTTTCGTTGAAGAGATGTTTGACCTTGAAATTGTTATGTTCCTTCAGGTTCCCGGCACAAAAGAAGTTATGCAATCAAACTATTCTGTGCTTAACAATGTTGGTAGCGACCTAATTGTTACAGGTGTTGAGGTTACTAATGACCCTGTTGATTGTGTTTATTCCGATGCATCAGAAATTGCAGTAACTCTTTTAAACTTTGGTAGTGATGATATTACTGAGTTTGAAGTTTCTTATACTGTTGACGGAGGTACTCCTGTTGTTGAAAATGTAACTTATACTATTCCTGCTGGAGAAGAATATGTTTACACATTTCCAACAACTGCCGACTTATCTGCAATCGGAATTCATGAAATTGTTGCAAATGCATCTTTTACTAGTGATATTTATACAGAAAACAACGAAGCAACAACTTCAGTTATTAGTGGTGATGACTTGATTAATGTTAGTATTACTTTTGACAACTATCCATCTGAAACTTCATGGGATATTGTTGATGTTGCTTCTGGTGTTGTTATTGCTGAAGGCTCTGGATATTCAGATGAAACAAGTATCTCTGTTGATGTTTGTGCTCTTTCAAGTGCTTGTTATACTTTCACTGTTTATGATGCTTACGCTGATGGAATGTGTTGTTCTTATGGAAATGGAAGCTATAGCGTGACCAGAGGTGGTGTTGAAGTAGCTAGCGGAGGTTCTTTTGGTGCATCCGAATCTACAGAAATTGCAATTCAATTGGATATTGAACTAGACGACCTTGAGTTTTGTCCTGGTGAAGTTGTTGCTTTTGTTCCTGCTGGTATTGGAGAATATGACATCGATCCTGCTACAATTGATAATATGACTGCTGGTACAACAACTGTTACTTATACTATGGCAGAAGGAACTGATTGTGAAGTTAGCGAAACATTTGATGTAACCATTCTTAATGGCGAAATTGATATCGTTGAAGATGACATTACTGTTTGTGCCGGTGAAACTATTACTTTCCCAGTCGGTGATGGTGTTTTTGATCCAGCAACAGTTGACAACACAATTCCCGGAACAACTACAGTTACTTACACCCTTAACGGTGGATTGACTTGTGAGGTAGGAACTACTTTTGATGTGATTGTTAAGAATAACTCTATTGATATTACACTTGAAGATATCGTTATTTGTACAGGTGAAACAATTGAGTTTGTTACTGGTGGAATTGGTAGTTTTGATGTCGAAGCTTCAAGTATTGATAATAATGCTGTTGGAACAACTACAGTAACTTATACTGTTGCCGAAAGCGCAACCCAATGTGAAGTTTCCGAGACTTTTGATGTTACTGTTGTAGATGCTACAATGGATATTACTGCCGATGATATTACAATCTGTGAAGGTGAAGTTATTACTTTCCCTACAGGTGGTGCCGGTGCTTTCAGCCCTGCAAGTGTTGCAAATGATGTTGTTGCTGTGACAACAGTTACATATACATTAAACGAAGGAATGACTTGCGAAAGCACTTTAACTTTCGATGTTACTGTTAATGAAGTCCCCGAAGCTGTTATTACACTTGGTGCCGGATACGAATTGTCAACAACTTCGACTGATAATGTTCAATGGTATTTAAATAGTAATATTATTGATGGAGCTACTGAACAAACTTATGTTTGTGCTGAAGATGGTGATTATTATGCAATTATTTCAAACGAAAATTGCTCTGCTCAGTCAAATACAATTTCTGTAACAGGAACAATTGTTAATATAGTTAATGCAGAGGGATTAAATGTATTCCCAAATCCTGCAAACGACAAACTATACATCGAATTTGGAGAGTATTCTCAAATTGATGTGAAAATTATCGATTGTACAGGTAAAGTAATCATGAATGAGAATTTATCTTCTGGTCAATTTGTTGATGTTTCA
>JAFGVU010000139.1 GCA_016937855.1 Bacteroidales bacterium
ATTATTTGTATATGTTGGACTATTATTTCCAACTGAAGATCCATTAACAAACCACTCATAAGTTGGAGTTCCACCATTTGTTGGAGTAGCGGTAAATGTTACATTTGTCCCATCACAAATATTGTTTTGGTCAGCAGTAATTGCAACACTTACAGGTAGTATTGGATTAACAATCATGTTTACAGCATTAGAAGTTGCAGGACTGCCAGTAGCACAAGTTGCCGTAGAAGTCATAACGCAAGTAACAGTATTGCCATTTGCAAGAGTGTTATTAGAATATGTAGGACTGTTACCACCAACATTCACACCATTAAGTTTCCACTGATAAGTAGGAGTTCCACCATTATTTGGAGTAGCAGTGAAAGTCACGTTTGTTCCTGCGCAGATATCGTTTTGATCAGCTACAATAGAAACACTAGCAGGGACATTAGGATTAACAATCATATTCACTGCATTGGATGTTGCAGGATTTCCTGAAACACAAGCTAATGAAGAATTCATTACAACAGTAACAACATCACCATCATTTAATGAATTGTTAGAATAAGTAGCTAAGCCTGTTCCAACATTACCACCATTTAGTTTCCATTGGTAAGTAGGAGTTCCTCCGTTTGTTGGAGTAGCAGTGAAAGTTACATTTGTACCATCACAAATATTGTTAGTACTTGCCGAAATAGCAACACTAGCAGGAACAATCGGATTAACAACCATATTCACCGCATTAGAAGTTGCAGGATTACCTGATACACAAGTTTCTGATGAAGTCATTTCGCAAGTAACAGCATCACCATTATTTAGTGAATTGTTAGAATATGTAGGACTGTTTGCACCAACTGATGATCCATTAACAAACCAAACGTAAGTAGGAGTTCCGCCATTTGTTGGAGTAGCCGTAAATGTTACATTCGTGCCATCACAAATATTATTTTGGTCAGCAGTAATTGCAACACTTACAGGTAGTATTGGATTAACAATCATGTTTACAGCATTAGAAGTTGCAGGACTACCAGTAGCACAAGTTGCCGTAGAAGTCATAACGCAAGTAACAGTATTGCCATTTGCAAGAGTGTTATTTGAATATGTAGGACTATTACCACCAACATTAGCACCATTAAGTTTCCACTGATAAGTTGGAGTTCCACCGTTTGTTGGAGTAGCAGTGAAAGTAACGTTTGTTCCTGCGCATATATCGTTTTGATCAGCAACAATAGAAACGCTTGCGGGAATATTTGGATTAACTGTGATAAATGCCACTTTCGTTTCTGTATCAGAACCATTCCCATTTGTAGCAGTAAGCTCAACCTGATAAGTTCCCGCAGTGTTAAATGTAATCACAGGATTTTGATCTGTACTTGTGCCTGGAGTTCCACCGGTAAACGACCAAGCCCATGATGTTGGTGTACCTGTACTTGCATCAGTAAATGTAATAGACTCTCCTTCACAAATTGTTGTAGAACTTGCAGTGAAATCTGCAACAGGAGGGGTATTTAAAGGTAAACCAGTAACTATAATGTTATCCATATAGTTTCTACGAGTTGTGCCTCCTTCTGAAACAGTACCACCACTACATGAGATGTTAGAACTCATAATCCATCGCAGTTGTACATTTGTTTGATCTTCGCATGCAGCAGGTAGTACAAAGTTTGTTGTTGTGTTCCAAGCGTCTTCAACTAAAGTAATATTCAATGCTGGAGTCATACTGTTCCAACCAGTTCCAGTGTTATATTGTACTTCAAAATCTCTTGGAGACCCTGCATTATCTGACATTTGGTCAAATGAAAGCTTCAACGAGCCATAGCCTGTTGTTTCAAAATTAACTAACCAGTGATCTGTTCCACTGCCATTTAGCCAGCTTTCTGCGTTTGCGTTATTATTATAGGCGATTGCTGAAATACCAACACCACTAATTGACTTTGCTGTTGGAGCAACATTTGCTGGGATACCTGCATCAGAAGCAGCATTATTGTCTGCAAAGGTCCATTCTACAATTACATCTGGAATTTCAGTAACAGTAATATAACCAGTTTTTGTTTCAGTATCTGTGCCAGCACTATTAGTAACAGTTAAACTTACAGGGTAAGTACCTATTGTATTATAAACAATACTTGGGTTTGGAAGAGTACTAGATGCCGGGGTTCCACCGGTAAATGTCCAATCATACGATGTAGCACTTGTACTTAAATCAGTAAAGTTTACAGTTGTACCCATGGGAACGTTTGTTTGATCTGCAACAAAGTCTGCCGTTGGGGGCGGATACGTAGTAAGAATCTCAATGTCATCAATCATAAATGCAAAAGCATCGTTTGATACGCATTGAACAGCTATATAAACAGTTTGCCCATCGTATGCTGAAATGTCGTAAGTATACTCTGTCCATGCTAATGGAGCACTGATTGTTCCACCAGAAACATTAGTAAAGCTAGCAGGTAGGTTATTGGTTGTTGAAACCAGTACGTTAAACCGCTCTAAACCATAAGCATCAGTAACAGATTTTGCCCAAAATTTAAATGATGAGGTATTTCCTAATGTAATTTGATCTGAAATTAACCAATCATTATTTGGAGGTGTGCTTGCAGCAAAACAAATTCCACACAAGCTGCCACCATGAGCATCCCAAATAGCATCTGCAGGGGGGGTTGTTGAGTTTGAGTTAAAGGCAATAAATGATCCGGTATATCCCTCGTTTAAAAAATCAAATGCTGATGCTGCATAAGTAGCACTGCCGTCAACATCATTAGTTGTCCATGGTAAGAAGTCATCAAGTTGGAAGTCACTACAAGCCTCAAAGTCTAGAGTAAATGCATTTGTTCCACTTGGGTCGAAAACTTCTATATAAGCTGTTTTAGACTCAGTATCTGTTCCATTAGCATTGGAGACTTGCATTGTTACATCATAGAAGCCAACAGTATTGTAAGTCACTAAAGGATTATCAATATTTGTGGCATCAGGAGTTCCGCCTGGGAATGTCCATGTCCATGATGTTGCAGGAGCACCACCGGATATATCTTGAAACTGCACAGAATTTCCAACTTCAACTCTTGTTGGTGTTCCTGTAAAGTCTGCTACTGGAGGTAATGCACCCTCATAACATGTGAATGGGAAAATAGCATGTTGAAAATTCACCATATCTGTCCATAAGTTACTTGATAAATACCAAGCTCCTTCATAGTTTGTATATGCTGTACTCATGCTTCCATCTTCACCGTTTGATACCAATGCAAGTGTATCTCCAGATGCAGGAGTCCCTGGTCTTTCGACACCAATAAAGAATCCGCCAGGAGGAATATTCACAGCTGATGCAAAATTAACATCTATGTAACCATCGTTGTTAAAAGCTGTTACTACATCAGCTAATGGTATTGTTTGAGATGCTAAAATAGTTCCAGGATTTTCACCATCAATTTGATACATGTTGAAAGTTACATCAGGACTTGTACCATTGTCTGCATCAGCAATATAAAATCTTGCACCAGTAACTTGGTTAAATGGAGAGTAAGTAGTATATTTTTCAGCATACTCTGTCATATTGTATTCGTTAGTACCACAAACATAACCAGCGGCAGTAGTATATATTACATAACTACAACAGAATTGAGATAGAGTATCACAGAAGCTTGAACTTGGGTCAACAACTTCGATATAATCAACTTTTGTTTCTGTGGAAGGACCATTTGCATTTGAGGCAGTTAAAGTTACATCGTGTGTTCCAATAACATTATAGGTAATCCCTGTAGGATTAATATCTGTACTTGTTCCAGGAGTACCATTTTCAAATGTCCAGTTATGCGAAGTTGGACTATTAACTGTATAGTTGTAAAAGTCTACTGTTCCACCTTGTAAAATTGTTGTTGGATAACCTTCAAAGTCAACTACCGGAGGTGCAGTAGCAAAAGGATCATAGCCAGGTAAGGTGGTTGTTGTTCCCGCAGGATCTAACCATGGTTGAAGCTGGAAAGCCGCAGTTCCACCATTACTTTGCCAGTGATACGAGAATCTACCATAAATATCTGTTGCAGTTTGATCTGTACAATACGAACTACCACCTGTTAAAGTTCCAATTTGCAAACCATTACTATTAAATAATGGAGAACCAGATGATCCACCTTCTGTAACACCCCAACCGTTGGCATTTGAAACCCAACCCACAGTAAATGCTGTATTTGCTCCCATGATATCTCCAGAAATGTTGTGATTTCCAGAGTTTGCTATAGAACCATAAGTTGAAATCTTTTTAATGTCACCACTTGGATGGTGAATGCCTACGCCTGTTGATGTTGTTGCTCCGGTTCTGTCCCAACCGTTATAGTAGGGTTGATATACAGCTGTTGGAGTTGAGTTTAACTCTAAAAGAAAAAAGTCAGAACCACCACTAATATCTCCTTCGGCTCGCCTAACACAACCGGTAATAGAGTTAGTTGCTGGTTCTCCTGCAGGATCTGCACAATCAGGAGACTCGTATCTGAATTTAAATACCCATTGGTTTAGTTCGGCAGCACTTGCTTCTGCAGCACCACAGTGAAAAGCTGTTAGGAAGTAAGGTGTAGCATCGTATGCTGTATTGTTAACAAGTGTTCCGGAACATAGGTACCAAGATCCGCCTGCAAGAAAAGTAATCTGAGCAACACCTCTTTTTTCATCTTGCCAATTGTCACCAACCGGAGAACAATTAATGTTTACTTCACAAGCATCTGATGCTCCAACTGCCTTTGATTGGTCGTCCTTGTAGTAGTTTAAACCAGCTAGCTCCTTGTAAAAATAGCCAACCGAAGAAATATGAAATCTACTTTCTCCACGTTTAAATTTTGGCTCATAATATTCGATATAGACAGTTTCTCCTTGCACCATTTCAGTTGCAAAAGTTCCGTTGTCAAGATTGTTTTTATGTGTAAATGCTCCTATAACATGTTTTTTGTTTTCGTTATACAAGAACATTTTACTACCGGGAGCAAGATAAAAGTCGTCAAAAAATACAGACAGTGCTGTGGCTCCGTCCGAATGAATTTTTAACAACCATAGTCTTCCTCCATCCGGGAGGTCAACCCAATTTCCAGCTGTCGTTTTACTGGCACTAATTGGCATAGAGGTTCCCACTCGTGGAGGTGTACCATTTTTACCCGATTCAACATCTTCATTGAGAAATTGATCTACATTTGGTGCGCGTAAAACAATCTCATCGTAATCAATAACTCCGTTAAATTCTCTAACATTCTTTAGTTCAAAGCTCTTTGGAGTTCCTCCTTCGCTAATTTGTGAAAAAACATTACTGGTCATTAATAGACTTAATGCACTAATAATAGTAATTACCATCAAATAACGAAATGATTTGGTAAAATCATTCATAATTTAAAAGTTTAGTTAATAATATTTTATTTTACAGCAGAATAACAACACTCTTTTGCTCTGACTGTTTAAACACTCTCATTATTCTTGCGAATATACGGCGAGTTTTGTTAAAATGATTCTGTTTAATTGGCAAATAATATCAATAGCTTATTATTTTATACCGATAAACTAATATATTTTGTTTAGTTTTAAACTATTCTTGTAATTTATGCATCAAAATACCTAAATATTATTGGCATAATGTTTGGTAAAATCGAAAATGTTAATTAAAATTGTATGTTAAACCAAAAACGGAAAATATGAAAACTACTATTACTTTTTTATTGCTAATACTATCAGTTTTAGCTTTTAGTCAAACTAACGACATTACTGTTTTTTCAGAAAAAGGCGAAAACTTTACTTTGTTTGTAAATAGCATTAAACAGAATGATGTACCAAAAGCAAATGTTACTGCAAAAGACCTGCGTGGCGAAAATTTTGTGCTTAGAGTTGTGTTTGAAGATAATTCAATTCCTGAATTAACTCAAAATATTTGGACAGAGAGCAAAGATGTTGAATTAACAGCCGTTATCAAACTTAACAAAAAAGGGAAATACGTTATTAGATATAATGGAGAAACACCAAGGGTTGAGAAACCTGATGTTGAACACACGGATACTTATGTTAATTATGAAGATCCTAATTCAAGCTCCAATACTTCAACAAATACAGGTGTTACTAATCAAACAGAAACCGTTGTTACAACAACAACTGTAACTACAAACACAAATGACCCTGGTTTTGAAACAGATGAAGACGTAAATGTAACTTTAAATGTCTCTGTTGATGAAAATGGGATGACAACAACAACCGGCGTTGGAGAAGAATCTCTTACAATGGATGTTTCTGTTGATGATAATGGTATGAGTGTAAATACCGGAGTTGGTGGCGAAAGTTTTGGTATGGATGTTGACGTGAGCGAAAACGGTATGGATATGAATACAGGTGTTGGCGATGAATCTGTTTCTGTAAACTTTAGCGTTAATGGTACCGGAATGGATACTAATGTACAAACATCTGAATCTACTACAATAACCACCACCACAACAACAACGACAAGCACATCAGGGTTCGAAACTGACAGCTATGAAGTTGAAGAAACAGAAACTTATGTAGCACCTGCTACATCTAGGTGTTCGTATGCTATGAGTAGTAGCGAATTTGACGAAGCTCTAGCTAGCATTAAATCAAAATCTTTTGAAGATTCAAAACTTACTACTGCAAAACAAATTTGTAAAAACGAATGTTTAACTGCCGAGCAAATTAGAGATATAAATAAAGCATTTAGTTTTGAAGAAACCAGATTAGAGTTTGCAAAATATGCTTACGATTATGTTTACGATGCTTCAAAATATTATAAAGTTAACGATTCGTTTACTTTTGAAATGACAATCGAAGAGTTGGACGAGTATCTCGAAACAAAATAAATATGCTTTCATGATAAAAAAGCGACTGCTGCTATTGCTCAGTCGCTTTTTTTTTGATTAGTAAATCCTTCTGTTTTTATTTTAGTTTTATATCTATATCATTATGATTTGATGTAATTTCTATTGTGTTTTTACCGGAATCGTTGTTGGCAATTATCAGTTTAGCAATTTTATTTTCTATTTCTTTTTGAATAAAACGTTTAACAGGACGTGCTCCGTATTGAGGATTGTAGGATAGTTGCCCAATTGTTTGTATCGCATCATCACTAATCTTAAGCGAATATCCTGCAGTTTTTAGTTTTCTTTCTGTTAAGCGAATCTGCAACTTCACAATTTGAGATATTTCGTCCTGATTTAAAGGAGTAAACATTATTATTTCGTCGATTCTATTTAGGAATTCGGGACGCATCTGAGATTTTAGTGCATCTAATACTTTTTGTTCTGTTTCCTGATAATCATATTTGTCCGAATTTATTTGCTCTTGAATGAATTGGGATCCAATATTTGAAGTCATAATAACGATTGTGTTCTTGAAGTTTACTGTTCGCCCTTTGTTGTCGGTTAAGCGTCCGTCGTCCAACACTTGTAACAAGACATTAAAAACATCCGGATGTGCCTTTTCTATTTCGTCGAGCAAAACCACCGAATATGGTTTGCGTCTCACAGCTTCGGTAAGTTGTCCTCCTTCATCGTACCCAACATATCCGGGAGGAGCTCCAACTAAGCGCGATACAGTGTGCTTTTCCTGATATTCACTCATGTCAATTCTTGTCATCATGTTTTCGTCATCGAACATAAACTCGGCAAGCGCTTTTGCAAGTTCAGTTTTACCAACACCTGTCGATCCAAGGAAAATAAATGATCCAATTGGTTTACCAACATCTTGCAGGCCGGCTCGCGAGCGTCTCACAGCATCAGATACTGCTTCAATTGCCTTATCCTGACCAATAACGCGTTTATGTAACTCGTCCTCGAGGCGTAAAAGCTTTTCACGCTCACTTAAAATCATTCGGCTAACCGGAATTCCTGTCCATCTGCTAACAATTTCTGCGATATCATCAGAGCTAACAACTTCGTCAACTAATGCATGATCTCCCTGTATTTGCGTGAGCTTAGCCTTTAACTCTTCAATTATTCGCTGACTTTCGTTAATTTTTCCATATCGGTATTCAGCAACTTTACCATAATCACCGCTACGTTCTGCTTGTTCTGCTTGTAGTTTATAATTCTCTATATTTTGTTTCTCTACTTGTATCTGATCAATTATTTTTTTCTCCTCTTGCCATTTTGCAGTTAGAGAATCTCGCTCCTCTGAAATATCTGATAATTGTTTCTGAATTTCTGTTATTTTTTTATTGTCTTTTTCGCGTTTGATTGCCTCTTTTTCTATCTCGAGTTGCTGAATTTTACGATTTAAAACATCAATTTCTTCTGGCACAGAATTTACTTCCAATCTTAATTTAGATGCTGCTTCGTCGATAAGGTCGATAGCTTTATCGGGTAAAAATCTTTCGGTTATGTATCGGTGCGAAAGCTCAACAGCAGATACAATAGCTTCGTCTAATATTCTGACCTTATGGTGAGATTCATATCGTTCTTTTAATCCTCGTAATATTGAAACAGCGTCAACAATATCTGGTTCATCTACTATTACAGACTGAAAACGTCTCTCCAAGGCTTTATCTTTTTCAAAGTATTTTTGATATTCATCGAGTGTGGTTGCTCCAATTGCTCTAAGTTCTCCTCGAGCCAAAGCAGGCTTTAAAATATTAGCGGCATCCATTGCTCCCTGAGATTTTCCTGCTCCAACAAGGGTGTGGATTTCATCGATAAACAAAACAATTTCTCCATCGGCGGCAACAACTTCTTTAATTACAGCTTTTAATCTTTCTTCAAATTCTCCCTGATATTTTGCACCTGCAATTAAAAGTCCCATGTCTAGTGAGAATATCTGTTTCGACTTTAGAGTTTCGGGTACGTCTCCCTTAATAATACGATGAGCTAAACCTTCGGCAATAGCTGTTTTTCCAACTCCGGGCTCACCTATAAGAAGTGGGTTGTTTTTTGTTCTTCGGGAAAGTATTTGTAATACTCGTCTGATTTCTTCGTCACGACCAATAACAGGGTCAAGCTTGCCATTTTGTGCTCTCTCGTTAAGATTAATTGCGTATCTGTTTAGCGAATCGTAAGTTTCTTCAGCTGATTGAGAGTTTACCTTACTGCCTTTTCGCAAATCGAGAATTGCCTTTTTTAGATAGTCTTTTTTTAAACCGGCATCTCTCATCATTTGACCTATAGTGTCTTTTGAATCAGAAAGTGCAATAATTAAGTGCTCAACAGACACAAATTTGTCGCCAAAATTGTTTTTTATTTTTTGAGATTCCTGAAAAACAGACGATAAAGAGTTGGACAAATATGGCTCGCCTCCCTCAACTTTTGGGTAGGAGTTAACAATACTTTTAGCAGCCGATTCAAAATTATATTTGTCTATTTCAAGTTTCGACAAGAGTATATTTAAAATACTATCAGCATCATCAAGCATTGAAAGCAATAAATGACCGTTTTCAATTGCCTGATTACCATTGTCTTTTGCTTTTAGTAAAGCCGACTCGATGCTTTTTTGTGCTTTAATTGTGTAATCGTTTAAGTTCATAGTTTTGTTTTTTTTGATATGCATTTTTCAAAATATGAACCAATTCGAGATTGGTGACAAAATGTCGCTACAAGGCTTGTGAAATAAGACAAAATGACGTTTAGAGCTTTGAGGTAATATTATTGTGAAAAAGATATAATTCTCTGAAATTTAGAAAAAACTTCCTAATTCTGCACAGATAATCGAAAAAAAGTCGATTATCTATGTAAAATTGTGTATATTTGCACTGCAAAGTAATTTTTATGAAGCAATTAAATAGTTTTGGCATAATTCCATTCACACGAGGAGCTTTAACTCAATTATTGAGGCAATACAGTTCTCCAAATGATAAAATCTCGTCGTGGCTTGCAAATGGAGATATTATTTCTTTAAAAAAGGGATTATATGTAGTCTCAGAGAATTACAGGAAAGAAAAACTAAATCTTGAAATTATTGCAAATCAGATTTATGGACCTTCTTATGTTTCTTTGGATTCGGCATTACAGTTTTATGGAGTTATTCCCGAAAAAGTAAATGTTGTAACTTCTGTTTGTACGAAGAGATCTAAAAGTTTTGAAAACGGGATAGGTTTCTTTAAATATTTTGGTGTTAACGAAAAGTATGCCGGAATTGGAATTGATTCTAAAAGCCAAGATGGGATACATTACTTTTTAATTGCAACTATTGAAAAAGCTTTGTGCGATAAAGTTGTTTTTACAAAAAATCTACAGCTAAAATCTTTAAAATCCGCACAACGCTTTTTTGAAGATGATTTAAGGACGGATTTTTCTGGAATAGAGAATTTTAATTTTCAAATTATAGATCAATGTTGTGAGTGTGGAATAAAGAAAAATGATTTGATAATAATGGCAAAATATTTAAAAAACATATTATAATTATGGAAGTTCTGAATAAAATGTTGGACAGGTACACTATAGTTACTGATGCAGATTTGTTTAATGCCACTCGAGAAATAATGCAAGAAATTACATTAGCCGGCTTGTATAGGGGAGGGTTCTTTAATAAGGCGGCATTCTATGGAGGAACCTGCCTCAGAATCTTTTACGGTCTTGATAGATTTTCGGAAGATTTGGATTTTTCCCTATTGCAGTCTGATTGTGACTTTAAGCTTGAACCTTATTTTAATTCTGTTATTTCTGAATTTGCTTCATTGGGAATCGAAGTAGAGATTCTTCAAAAGCAAAAGAGTCGAATTACAAACATCGAATCTGCTTTTTTAAAACAAACAAAAACAGTTTATTCATTAAATTTCCAAAGTCAAAAAAATATTAAAATTAAATTTGAAGTTGACATAAATCCACCACAGGGATTTGATGTTGAGAACAAGCTGTTATTGCAGCCATTTTCATTTTATGTAAACTGTTTTTCCCTCTCGGATTTGTATGCAGGGAAAATGCACGCATTACTTTTTCGCGCATGGAAATCAAGAGTTAAAGGACGTGATTGGTTTGATTTTGAATGGTATGTTCGGAATAATGTTGAGCTTAATCTATCTCATTTTGCGGAAAGGGCTTTTCAAAGTAATCATTTGTCGGAAGCAACTATTAGCCGTAATGATTTTATAAAATTATTAAAGACTAAAATCGAAACTGTTGATTTTAAGAATGCAGCTGCAGAGGTTCAAGTGTTTATAAAAAAACCTTCTGATATTGAGTTATGGTCAAAGGATTATTTCTTGCAATTGACAGAGATGATTAGGTTTAAATCTTAGATTATCATGTTCTAGTTTTACTAAAAGCAGATTCCTTTCGCCTGATTTTGTGAGAACCTCTTAAAACCTAAATCGAGTGCCTATTCCAATTGTAAAATATGGATAGGAGTAAAAGCTACCACCTTCAGGTTTTTGAAATTCAACTCCACCACTAAACATTGTGGATAGTGAAAACGTTCCGCTTCTATTAAGCTTATAAGATAATATTAGTGGAATGTATAGTTTCATTATTAACTGTTGCTTAGCATCGAGGTTCTCAATATTTCTGTTTAATTCATTAAAATCTCTGTTACGGCTGTATTGGTCTGTATAGCGAATGCTTGTAGATTCGGAATTTGATACTATCATGGCATCAGCAAAGCTTAGCAATGACGAAAATCCTATGCCAACTTCTCCACTAAGTGTTGGTTTTGGCGAACTGCTAATAGTATATGTAAAATCGATTCCTAAATCGGTTGATTTATGACGGTATTCCTTTTGAAGTACAATTGTAGAGTCTAAATTAGTTACAACTTCGGAATTGAAAATTGCAGTGTCTGTAAATGAGTTGTGGTCTTGTCGGTACGCTGCATCAAGTCGATATCCTGCTGCAACACATAGACCAAAAGAGAAGTTCCCAAAAAGACTTGAGTTTTCGTCTATTAATTGTTTTTGAAAGTTTATTCGTGTGTTTATTTCTGATCGATTATTATGCCGTGAGGTAGAGTCTGCATCTATCCAATTTGGAGATGTAAATTCCGATATTTCATGCATGTGATCTAAATACGATGAGTTGAAGTCAAAAATCGCACCTGAGTAATGCAGACTTATATCCTTAAACTTGTAAACTCTTTTAGGTTTGGGTTGATCTTCGTTATCAGGGTTGTATTGAGCGACAACTAAGTTATAAAACCCTAAAATTGCTATTAAAATTAAATATACTTTGCGCATTTCGTGTAATTGTTTGGTCAAAAATAATATTTTTAATAGTGTCAAATTTGTCTTTAAAAAGAACTTATTAAAAATTAATAGTTAAAAGATTTCTTAAACTCATTTAATAGTATGAAATTTGCCAAAATTTTTTTGCGATGAATATTTCTAAAAAGATTGCTGTTTTATTTGTATTATTAAGCCTGATTGCTAACTATTTACTTGGTCAAAATACTGATACTATTATTCTAAAAGAGGTACAAATTAATTCTTTTCGATATGCAATCATGGAGAAAGATAATTTAAAGCCAATTCAGATAATTCTCAGCGATACATTTGAGGATGCCTCCGATAGCGATATAAGTACTGTTTTAAAGGAAAACTCCAGCATAGATATTAGGCAAAGATCTTTTTCGTCTGTACAATCGGATATCAGTATCAGGGGTGGAAGTTTTGATCAGAATATTATTTTAGTTAATGGTATTAATTTGAGTGATGTTCAAACAGGACATCATAATCTTAATATACCTATTTCTAGTCAAAATCTGGCAAGTATTGAGCTGATATCTGGTCCCAGCTCAAGATTATTTGGTCCAAATGCTTTAACCGGAGCTGTTAATTTAATAAGCGAAATTCCACGGGAGAACTCTGTCAACATTGACCTTTTGTTTGGCAGTTTTAAAACCAGAAATATTTTTTTTGGGATAAATGCAATTACCGGAAAAATGAAGCATTCTTTTAATCTCAATTATGGCGACTCAGAAGGTTTTACTGATAATACTGATTATAATCGAAAAAGTCTGTATTACGAAAACAATATCGACTTGAAAAAAATTAAGTTGAAAGCTATGTTAGGATTGTTGGATAAAGAGTTTGGTTCAAATAGTTTTTATACGCCAATGTATGCCAATCAGTTCGAGAAAATTAAAACCGGTTTTGCAGCAATTAAATTGTCGGGAGCAGGAATTGTTAATTGGGATTATAATGTTTATGCGCGTCAACTAAGAGATGAGTTTCAGTTGTTTCGAGAAGGAGAGGGGTTTTATCTTCCAGTCCAGTCGTATTGGATAAACCATAATACTAAGGACACAATTACATGGTATGGAGGACACAATTATCACTTGACAAATGTTTATGGTAGCGGTTTTAGTTCTTGGAAAGAATTAGGAAAGTGGAAAGCATCATTTGGCGCAGATTATCGTTTCGAACAGATATATAGCAATGTTTTAGGTGAAAATCTCGATCATGAAATTGATGGATTATACATAAAATCAGATCATCGTCAGAATATTTCGTTTACTGCGCAAAGCGGATATTATGGACATCGCTTAATTGGAAGTATTGGTGGTATGGCTTACTGGAATCAAAAATACAATTGGAATTTTTATTACGGTGGCGACATTGGTTATAAGTTTACTGATAGTTTTCTTTGGCGGGTAGGTGTAAATAAAGCAATGAGATTACCTACTTTTACTGAGTTGTATTACAATGGTCCGTCGAATCAGGGAAATCCAAATTTATTACCCGAACAAGCAATAACTTTTGAAAGTGGGTTTAAATACTATTATTCAAAAAAATCGTATTTAAGTGTAAATGTCTTTAATCGGAGAGGAGAGGATATTATCGCGTGGGTTAAAGAAATCTCGGCCGATAAGTGGGTGACAGAGAATCTTACACAGCTGTATGTTTATGGATTTGAGTCAAATTTTGCTTATTCAGATTTTTCCAAATCTTTTTTTCTAAATAATTTATTTGCATCATATTCATATTTGTATCAAGACAAATCGAGTGCAGGACTTGAGTCAAAATATACTTTAGATCAATTAAAACATAAATTTATTTTGGGTGTTGAACATAAGGTGTTTAAGTTTATTTCTGCTTTCTGGTCGGTAAATGTGTCGCAGAGAAATGGCGAATTTTTGTATTTCGATCGAGAGCAAAGTGCTTATACTCAAACTATTAAGTATCCGATATCGTTTTTGCTGAATTGTAAGATTAAAGCCGATTTTGATTTTGCATCTGTTTTTATTGGATTTTATAATATCACAAATTCTGAATATTTTGATATTGCAAATGTACCAACTCCGGGATTTTCATTTAATGTAGGTGTTAAAGTGAATTTGCAAGGTTCAGTAGCCCCTAAGTAAAAGGAATCACAAACTGATGACGCTTGTGGTTCGTCATCAGTTCGACTGATTGGTGCGCAAGCACTGATGACGACTGTGGTTCGTCATCAGTTCGAACGCCTGTGGTTCGTCATCAGTTAGTGAGCCTGTCGAACCATCCTTGGAAATTTTACTTTTTCTTAGGCTGATGCATTTTTCTTAACAAATCGTTGAGCTCTTTTACAGGATTAAAAGTTTCAAGGGGAACTTCAACAAAAACTGTTAACCAATCTGACATTGCTCCATTCCATAATCCGGGATGCTCAAGTACTTTAATGTTTTTTCCATTATAAGTTTTATCCGAAATAAAACAAGCATTTTTATCTACATATTTGTTTAGATCTATTTTTTTGCCGGTTTGATCTTTTAGATAACAAACCATGTCAACCGGGTTAAAATGAGTTGCATTGTTAAAGTGTTGTTGTTGCGTAGAATCGTTGAGATTGATTTGTGCTTTCTCGACAATTTGTAAACTTGTGCTATTATTTTTATTTTGCACCCAAAAAGGCCCTCCGCCAGGTTCTCCCGTGTTTTTAACCATACCACAAACTCTAATTGGCCTATTGATATATTCTAAGATTTCTTTTTTAATATCGGGTGTTTTACCAAAAACTGCACCAAACTCTGTCTCAAGATATGATTTTGCATATTCGATTTCTGTTGGCGTTGGTTGTCCGGAAATAGTCTTGTTTATGGTTTTTGTTTTGTCCAAAATATCAATTAAAATTCCTCCAAGCAATTTTTTGTAGGCAATTGTTTCGTCAAGATAATCTGTATGCGTTAAATTGTCTATGTTTTTTACAAATACAATATCTGCATCAATTTTATTAAGATTTTGCAATAAGGCACCATGCCCTCCGGGTCTAAGCATAACATTCTCATTTTGGTCTCTCACAATTTCACCATCATTATAAAGAGCAATTGTGTCTGTAGATTTTTCCTGTACTGAAAAGCTAACATTTAAGATAATTCCTGTCTTTGTTTGTATTTCTTTAAGTTTGGTTTTAAAATCGTCAACAAATTCTGGAGATACTGTAAGGTGAATATCTGTTTTGCGACTGGGATCAATTGCTATTGCTTCATGCAAGTGTTCTTCAAATGCAGTTCGAGAACCTTCGGAATAATTGTGAAATTCTATTAAGCCCTTAGGAATACCAGCATATCCAAGACATGAATACAGAATAGCCTCTGCAAGCTCTTTACCGGCTTCTATCTTAATGTTGCATGATTTTAGCTTTTGATGGAAAGCAAATTCGTTTATGTTATCGAAGCAATATTTAACCGAATAATTATCTCCTTCGTTAAGGTTTTCAAAATTAGGGTTCTGATGATAAGAAATCAGCCTTTTAAACATACGCGTTGCTGCTCCCGAGGCAGGAACGAATTTGCAAATCTGATATTCGTCTTTGCTATTGTCGAATATACCCAAGAATTTATCTATTTTGTCAAAGCTTTTTATTCCATTTTCAATTGTTGCCGGAGCATAAATGCTCAGAAAACTATCAGTTTTTTTAAGAAGTTCTATTTGCTCATTTGCCGTTTCTTCGGAAATTCCAAAGTTTTTTAAGTACGATAAATCTTCTTTGCTTAACATAATGTGTGTTTTTCGAAATTATGGCTAAAAATACACAAAAATCAAATATGCTGAAATTTATCACAAAAGAAATAACACAGAATTAATAATGAACCACGATTACCCATCTCAGAATAATGGCGAATATTTCAAATATCTTGTATGCGTAATGCGGGTTTAAAACGGCCAAAAACTATTGTCGTACCAAACTTGCTCCATAAGTTCTTTGTCGAGTTGTGCAAGTATGTTAAGATGGTCGTTTTCCCAATTTGCTAACCATGTGTAAAGCTCTTTTTCGCTTTGGTCGGTGGCGCTTTCGGCTCTTTCAGAATAAACTGCAATGGCTTTCTTCTCCATGTCCATAGCTGCCGCAATAGCTGCTGCCTCGTAGCCTACGGCCGAAAGTTTTTTCTTTAAATTTGGCGATAAAATGGTTTTTGCAATGCTATCATCAGTTTGAGAAAGACCTAATTTGTCGGGATTAAGCTTTTGGTTTTTTTGATAAAAAGCAAATTGTTCTGATAAAAAGTCAATGTGTGTTTGCTCCTCGTCAGCCATAAGCTTAAAAATGTTTTTTACCTCTTCGTTTTCGGTTTGTTCTGCTACTTTATTGTAAAATGCTTTGCCGCGATGTTCCATCAAAATAGCCATCTTTAAAATTTCGGTAGTTTTAGATTCTGTCATGATATTATTAGATTTAATGTTATGAAGCAATAACACTTTTTAGTTATTATTGTTTAAATGTGTCAACTGAAACAACTCAAATTTTCACAAAAAATGCCGGATTTCTAAAAGCTATAAAAGAAATCCGGCGGGGGGCTGAGCTAAAAGGGGTAGGATTTAGCTCAGGGTTTTATACCAATATAATACCAAAACACCCGATATAAATTGATTGTTTTGTGCTACTGCTTCGTTGAAAAATATTGACATAGCTAATGTTATTACAAGATTTTTCGCCTTACTTCGTCTAGCTCACTTCGACAGGCTCAGCACGAGCAGCACAAGTGCATAAACACAAAATAATTTCAATATCCAATAGGGCATTTTGATATTAAATTGGTATTAGTCCTCAGACTCTGATTCATCATATTCTCCTTCCATCATCATCTGATCGAGTAATTTCATATAGTCTTCTGTTTCGGAGAATTCTACTCCGTAAGGTTTTTGAAATTTAGATTCAGGAACCGTTATGTTTTTCTCAAACAAAGTTGCGTTTTCAAATGCTGTTACTCCCATAGTCTCTGCTTCGGATTTTAGTAAAACGCCTTTGCAGTTCCATCCTTTAGACCCTAATAAATATATTATTTCGCAGTCGCAACCCAATATTTTCTCTGTTCCTTGTTTTTCTCCTCCAAGTTCATTTAGCATTTCGTCGGCCATTTGTTGCTTTTCGGCATCTGTCATGTTTTCGTAATCATCATACAAACCATAGGCACTTAAATCGCCTTGTTGGCCTGTATTTGTTGTTAGATCTACAAACCAATATTTGTCTCCATCAATTACAGAGATTGTGTGCATTTTGGTCTCATTTGATATGCCAAACATTTCGATTTTAGTTACAGAATTTGTTTCTGTACACGATTTTGCACCATAGTCATCCCACCAAAGAGATTTTGTTCCGGTTGTATTGCCTGATAACTCATATTCAACATGTCCCGATTTAAATCCGTACATTCCTCTTGATACTTGTGAGTTTGCGGCAATTGTTGCAAATAGTATTGCAATTGTTAAAATTGTTGTTTTCATATTATTCTTTTATAAGTTTTGTGTAAAAAGTTTCGGTTTTTGTAATAATTGAAATATTGTAAATGCCTGATTGTAAGTTGTTTGTATTGATGTTGTGTTGATTCGAGAATTGATTTACAAGTTTACCATCAATTGAAAAAATCTGTACCATAAAATCATTTTCTGTTGTATTTACAACGAAATAGTCTTTTGTTGGATTTGGAAAAATCGAGATTTGGTTTTTGAAAAGACTGGTAGTGTTATTTGGCTCCTCCTCCACAAGTGTGTACAATTCCCAGCCTTTATCTGTTTCGAGAATTGCATGAAAATGTAGCTTGTCATTTATAACGAATAAACTTATAAAACCTGAAGCCCCTGAGTATTCAAACAACTCACTTTGATGAATTGTAATTTCGCTAGTAGAAGATGTTATCGACATTAATTTTGTATCGGCTCCGTCATTAGCTGCGAAATATAATTTATTGTTACAAACTGTAAGATAATCAGACCATGAGCTTCCTGCGCCAATATTGATGTCGCTATAAAGTATTGTGCCATCAGTTGTTCCGTCACTTGTCCATAGCTCGGATCCGTTTACGCCATCATCATCCATAAAAAATAGCTTGTTGTCAAAAACAGCAAAACTACGAGGAGATGAAGATAAAGCATAGGAATCAAAAAGAGGATTAATGTCTTTTACTAAAACAGTTCCATCAGTTGTTCCATCGGTTTTCCAGAGTTCATTGCCAAGGTCTTCGGTATAGCCTTGAAAATACAACTCATTATTAAATACAATTAATTGATCTAATTGTGCAAGACTGCCTCCATCGGGGTTAATATCTTTTAGCAGAAATGTGCCTTCGTGAGTTCCGTCCGATGCATACAATTCAAGATCGACATCACCAACAGCTTTAAAAATCAGTAAATCGTTTAAAGCAAATAGTTCATAAACAGTTAGTGATTCTTCGAGAGGTAGTGTGCTTAAACGTTGTGTTCCTAATTCTGTGCCGTCGGTGTAATAAATTTCTCGGTGATTTGGCTCCGTTTCAGCAGTAAAATATAGCAAATCGTTGTAAACAACAAAGTTTCGAGGTTGCGATGACTGATTTTCAGTAGGATTGATATCTTTAACCAGCATTGTGCCAGCTTCGGTTCCATCGCTTTTCCATAGTTCAACTCTACTAGAAATACTGTTTTTCGCCTGAAAATAAATTTCACCGTTATATACACCGAAATAATCAGACTGATCCATACCACTTCCAGCACCCGGAAAAATATCTGCAACCATAGTTGTTCCATCTTGGGTGCCATCGGTTTTCCATAACTCAAATCCATAATCCAGAGATTGTGCTCTAAAATAAACATAATCGCCCATAGCACAGAAATACTCAGGATACGAAGAATATGGATCATCCCACATATCTGACCCGGGGCAAATATCTTTTAACATATACGTGCCATCTGTTGTGCCATCGCTAATCCATAATTCACTTCCATTGACATCATCATTCGCTTCAAAAAGAACTACACCTTTATCTGTCCACTCGAAAAACTCATCTACAGCCGAATAATTTGATCCGGGAACAATTTCTGCAAACAATTCGATGTGTTCTGTTTGTGCTTTTGCAATTAAACTTGCCAGGATTAAAAATATTAATACGCTCTTTGTTTTCATTTCTTATTTTGTTTTATAATTCTCTTTTTTATTTGTTTTGAGGCTCAAAAGTAACTGTCATTGTTGCTCCCGAATTATTTGTTAGAGTTTTTGATGCCGGTTTTCCCTGTCTTAGTTTATCAACAATATCATCATCAAGTTTATTCCATTTAAAAGCATAAGGACTATTTCCTGAAACTGCTCCCGCAACCACAGGGATTAATAAAAATTCTGATCCGTTATCATTGGATAAATCTACATTAAATTCGAGCATAGCAAAAACAAAATCACCTTCGCGCTTATTTTTCTTAATAACAAACGAGCCTCCATCAATATCACAATCGGTAAAGTTTTCGTTATGAATATCTGTCTTTATAACAACCCCTTCTTCATCCTTCTCTGGCATATTGCTGTAAAAGCTAAATAATCCAAATGGTAATTTTATAGTAAACGGAGGTTCAAGATCATACATATCAACGTCGCTACCATCGGCAGGTTGTTCAATTATTGGGGGCATGCT
Source organism: Bacteroidales bacterium (assembly GCA_016937855.1). Taxonomy (GTDB): domain Bacteria; phylum Bacteroidota; class Bacteroidia; order Bacteroidales; family ML635J-15; genus Bact-19. The sequence goes on from JAFGVU010000139.1 coordinate 19,720, forward strand.
TGCTATATCGTCAGGAAAACCAATTGTAATATTTTCCCATTTAATCATAGCAGTAAATAACTCGGGATTCTTATACTCAGCAATAACCCTATAAGTCGGGTAATAAAAAATAGTACCTAAATAAGTGTTATTAAATGTCTCATCTTTTTGCGGACAATTGCAAACTTCTACAATTTCTGCATGTTTTTCTTGCCCTTGGACATAAATTTCGTATATGCCCGATTCAATTTCCTCAAAAACACATTCCCCATCCTCAGTAATTAGTTCTTTCGTTGAAAAATTAGCTGGCGAATACTTCGGCTTTAAAACAACTGTTTGTCCACTAACTTTGTCAAATGTGCCTGGGTCTCGAACTGTAATTATTATTGTGTTTCCTTTGCTGTAATACGAATTTAAATCGCCTGCACGTAATGCTTCGGTTTTTAAAGTAGATTGTGGTACAACTGTCCCATCGGCAAATACTTTTACATTACTCCAGGACAATACGTTTTTTTCGAGTCTCAAAACAACCGAATAGTCTTTGTAAGTATCATATTCGGTAAACTCTTGCACACATCCTCTAAATTTAATAACCGGCATATAGTATCCGGGGTTAAAAAAATCGGCAATTACAACGCGTCCACGATCTGGTGATCTGACCATATTAACATCTTTTTTTGTATTAGTGATGTGATTGCCCGGACCAACACGTGTGTAGGCAATTTTTGGCATTACTGCTCCAAACGACATGTCCCACAATTGTTTTTCACCGTCTTTATCGTAGTAAAAAACATCAGTCATGATACTACCATTATCGGGTTTTTCAACCAAAGCAATTGCAGCAATATGAACAACATATTTATACGATATTCCATCTTTTCGTGAAAAGTGTGTAAAATTTTGTACTTCTGTAAGATATTGAATTGGATTGTTGGATACCAACTCTGCTGCAAGGCCTTCGGCATATACAAATATTCCTGGCTTGTCGTTTACACAATTTGGCCTCACATCAAATCCAAATTTTTCAAAGTTTTGAGATTTCGAAAAGTCCAGAGTTTGCTGCATTACACTATTTCTCCAAACATGGTTTTCGGACATCTCCCCTTTTTTTGTAGCCATGTTGATTTGAGAAATTTTGATGCCGACATAATACCCATAAGGATCTTTCATTCGGAGCGATTCTTCTAAATCGACAAGTGCTTTGTTAAACCTGCCAATTACTGCCGAATCGATATCTGAAAATTCTGTATTTTTAAAATCATCTGCAGTTATTTCTTCAAATTCGACCTGAGCTTGAGCGATTAGGCTGCTTAGAAAAAAAACAATTATTATTCCTATAAATTTTATCATTTTATTTAATCCGTTTTCCTTTTTTACAATTTAACACTAAAAGCAGCGTCACTAATTACCTGTGTTGAGTCGTCGAGTAATGAATTAAAGTTTCCGCCAAAAGAACATTCACAAGTATAAGTATCGAAACCTTCGCCCGATTTTTCTTTCTTTACCGAACTAAATTCTACATCAATATATTTGGCAGATAAGTATGAGGTAGTTTTTTTCTGACCATCCTCGTTATTTTTATAAATCTGAAGAGTAATTTGATTTGCTTGCATTGTTCCGTTTTTAAATGGTTCGGTAAGAGATATTTCTAACGATATCTCGACTTCTGGATTTTCTACACTTTTACCTACTACCCAAACTAAACTTTGATGGTCTTCGTTGTTGTAAAGAGCAAACGGTATTATCGAAGCTTCAACCGTTTCGTTATTTATTTTGTACTGAGTTCCATCCAGAGTGAATTCAAAAGCAATATCAATAGGTTCATTTTCCTCTTTCATTTCTTCGATTGCATCCTCTTCTTGTTTTGTGATATTAGAATCGTCAGAAGATGATTTTTCGGAATTTCCGCCACATGCTGCAAATACAAACATTGCTGCAAAAACTAACATGATAAGATTTCTTTTCTGTTTCATAATTTTAATTTTTTAAAAAGTATTTTGATTATTTATTGGTTTAAACTCTAATTTCATTTTAGCTCCTTTTGCAGATGTCATTTCCCAAATAGCATTTTGCCCATTACTTAGATTCTCAATTACTTCCGAATTTAACGACATTTGCTTAAAATCGCGCAATCCGCCCGACACCATATCGTCTGTTTCGGGCGAAATTCTTAAGTCCATTTGAGTATCTTCGATGTATAAATCAACTCCAACTTCGAGATGAATTTGTGGACTTGAAGGGGTTGACTCTATGCTAAAATAGTTTAGAGCTTCTTCGCCTGTGCTTAGCCACACATTAGCTCCATTTGGTGATCTAAGTTTAATAATTTCGGGTGTGTCGTACTCGTTCTCGCATAAACTATAGTAAGTCTCCAAACCGTAACCGGGGATTTTTATACTGTATGGTGGCTCAACATTTTCGCTTTCGTCATAAGTGTCGGGATTAATTATTTTTACCGGATTATTTTCGTCAGGAAAAGCAATCTTTACATTTCTCCAAACCATTTCTGCTTCTGCAAAACCTTGTCCATAATAATTCATGTAAACGTCGTATAATACTTCGCAGGTAAAATCAACAATTTGAGTTTTTACAACATTGCTGTATGATTCTGCCATAAGAGAGATTTGTTTAAGAGTAAACTCATCCTGTTCTTTGTTGGTTTCGTAATCGTTACAATTGTAGGTTAAGTACTCAAAGCTAACTTTATCACCGCCATAATACATTTCGTTGCCATCGAACTCAACCCAATGGGTTCCTGTTTCGGTAAATTTGCCTCGTTTAGCCTCTAAGCGAAATCTGCAAACAGTATTGTTTTTAGCTTCGCCAATTAAGATATCCTGAATATTTGAGACTGTTACTGTTCCAATATTACTACCGTTTGCCTGCTGGTCTGTTTCGCTGTATTTAATTGTTGCGCTATGATAATCGGCATATCGTTTAATATCAGCTTCTAGCTCATCAACTTTTGGCATTTGATCTTCTTCAAGAAGTTTTAAAGCCATTTCGGCCATTTCTTCGGCACTTAAATGTGTTTCTGATGTCCACTGCCCCTGTACTTTATATTTGCCAACTATACGATTAGTGTGTGGGTCAATCAAACTAATGTAAAACATAAAATTATACACTGCTTGTATTCCAGGATAGTCTTCGTTTGTCACACCATATTTTAGTTCATCCATAAAAATATAGAAACCGAAGTCGAGAACAAAATTTCTAATAGTTTCGGGAATATCGTGAGTAACTTTAACGTTTGCATTACTCCCAATTTTATATTCTATTTCGGGGATGCGTGATGAGAATTCGTTTCTCATAATTCCCATAAAATCATTGTATCGCTGAATTTGGTCTGTTGGGCTATCATCATCTTCGGCAATGTAACCATATTCCTGTCTGCGTCTTTCCAAATCTTCTATGTCGATACCATCAGCACGCAATCTGTTTAATATTTCAACGTTAACCCTGTTGGCATAAGTAATGCCCGTCAAAAGGACGAGCATTATCAGGCTGATAATTTGTGATTTCATAAAATAATTGCAAACTAAAATTTTACAAATTCAACTCTTCTGTTTTGAGCTTTGCCTTCGGCAGATGTGTTCTCAACCATGGGTTTGCTTTCACCGAAACCTTTTGATGTTAATCTGGATTTATCAATTCCCATTTCGATTAGTTTATCCATCACAGCTTTTGCTCTGTCTTCGGAAAGTTTTTGGTTTGTAGCATCATCGCCATCGCTATCGGTATGACCTTCGACCGAGAAATTGAGATCAGGATTTTTACTCATTAAAGAATAAATCTCATTAATCGGACCCATTGATTCGGGCTTAATAGTAGCTTTGCCAACATCAAATCGAATACCATTTACTACAATTTTTCCATCCTGCATTGCTCTGTCGTAGTATTTTACACCACCTTCTGCAATTCGGACGTTTTTCATATACCATGCCTTGTTATCTGCTGCATCTGCCCAGTATGCTTGAAATGAAAGCCCTGTGGGATTTTGTTCGTAATGTGGGATGTTAATTACCCGATGTTGATCAAGATACACTTTTAATTTTCCTTTGGTAAATGCAAGTGAAACATGAATCCAATTTCCTTTTTCACTGTCTTTGCCTGAGTTGTATTCACTTATTATGTCACCAACGTCGGCTCTGTTTATATTGATCTCTATCTCTGAGTTGTCAATGTATTTTTGATTTTTCCTATCATATAAGTATAAAGAGAATCTGTTCCCATTAGCCGGTCTGTATATGTCAAACTCAAGAGTGAAAACATCTGGTAAATAATCTTGATTACTATTTTTTAGATACGGGACAATGCTTGGGCTTCCATCGATAAATCCGATGACATTTTCCCCGTTAATATTCATAATTTCCACTTGACCTTTTTCTAAATCCCAGCGGCTTGGAAATTCTCCGTTTTCTTCATTGATGTCAGGTCCATCTTCAAAAATTACATTATCACCCGGAACAAAATCAAATTTACTCCAGGTTACAACGGGTGTGTTGTTAACAGGCTCCTGATTGCTAGTGTTTTGAGCATTAGAACTGCTTTCTTCATTATTGTCGTCATCAGAACCGATCATTTCGTTTGAGTCGTTTGAAGTGCTTTCATTGTCTTTGTCCTTGTCTTTGTCTTTTGATTTTTTGTCTTTTCTGTTTTTGCCTTCGATATCGTCTAATGCATCATCAACAGTGTTGTCGATTTTGTTTTCGATACGGTTTTCAATTTTTTCCTCTGTCTTTTTCTTGGAATTTTCAACAACTTTTTTTAAGCTTATTTGTGCATTAGCTCCAAAAGTGATTGCACAAAGTAGTGCAGTAATGATTAAAATTTTTCTTTTCATATTATTAGCTTTTAAATTTAATATTGTCGCGAGAGACATTGCAAAAGTAATACCTAAAAACAAATATTTTTGGATGGTTTTGAATTTGCATTGTTTGGATTTGAAAACGTTAGTTTTTTTGCTTTTTTTGCAAGACTATTCGTAATAAATGTATCCAAAACTACCGGATATTGTAATAGAATCCTTATCAACGGAGGATCCGCCAAATATTCCAATGCCATTATTTATGTTAGTGAAAACATTTATAGGTTCGGCAAAAGGGTCGCCGCTGGCATAATTATGTTTTGAGTATGATGTGAGATATCTGTAAAGGTCTTTATTAATAGTATGCAACTCAATAATAACATTATTTGTGTCTGAATAAAACGACCAATGGTTAACACTGGCTTTGAGAGTGTATGAATTCCCGTCAATAATTTCATCAGAAAAAATTCTACCATATCCTCCAGGGTGATCCTCTTCAAAAATCAAATCATCAGAATCGAAGTAAAGTCGATCTTTTACTTCGGAATACCTGTAGCCTCCTTGAGTAATATTAACAATTGTTGTGTCGGGGCCTACATAAAGAGTATCATAAGTCATTAAATTTTCGTCCCAAATCTCGGCCATAAACTTATTATACATACTCAGATAATAGTAGTTTTCTTGATTTTCCGGATCGGTAAAATTGACATAAAAATTGTAAACTTCATATCCATCTTCATCAAAAGTTTTTAATGTGTCGATATCGTTTATTGTAACTCTTTGGGGAATGATTGTATTAGCCGAAACATCATCAAAATCGGGATGTGTTAGTTCGATTCGATATTCGTTTCCAATTTGAGGATAATAATCTATCTCAAAATTTCCACGAGACGTATAAACTAGTGTACCTACTAAAATATCATTCTCAAAAAGTTTAACTTCGGCATCATTTAATGGTATTATCGATGCGTTATCAAGAATGTGTCTGCTACGAGTTACATTAACTCTAACAATTGAGTCAGGCTCAATAATACTATTGGCAACAATTTTTATTTTTGCATCTTCGATATCAATTTCGATAACTTTTTCGCAAGCATAGCCAAAAACCAAAAGGCTAAAAATAATTATATATATAATTTTATTTTTCATCACATTAAAATTTAAAAGCATAACGAACCGATGGAATAATTGGGAAAAGACTAACTTGTTTTAGGACTCTGGCATTGTTTTGATAACCGAAATATAGGTAAAACGGATTTTGGCGGCTGTATGCGTTGTATAAACCAACACTCCAAGTTCTTTTGCCCCATTTTTTATCTTTATGAAAATTAGCACTAACATCTAAACGATGGTATGCAGGCATTCGGTATGAATTTCGTCCATTGTAATATTCTATTTCGTTCCAATAGGGTTCATAATAATAATCGTCATAACCAAAATACTGAAAAGCCGAAGCATATCGCGCCACACCAAGAGTTACAGCATTTCCTGTTCCATATACCCATGTAAAACCAAAGTCAACATTATCGTTTAGTTCATAAAAAGCAACAATAGAGACATCGTGACGTCTGTCGTATTTGTATGGGAAAGGCTCGCCAAAATTGATGTTCTCGAAATCGCGCCACGACCACGATAATGTATATCCTATCCATCCTGTAAGTTTTCCGAAATTTCGACGTAAAAGAATTTCTGCTCCATAAGAATATCCGCCACCCATTTCAATTTTAGACTCCCATCCATTCGACAATTGCAAAAAACTGGCTCCTTCTTTATACTCTATCAGGTTGTCCATGGTTTTATAAAATCCTTCAATTGTAAGATCCCAATTGTTGTCTATGTTGTATGCAAAACCAATGGCTGCCTGCTTAGAGCTTTCAGGTAATACCGAGTCGGTCGATGGAAGCCACAAATCTGTTGGTAAACCGATGGTTGAGTTTGTCAATAAGTGTATGTATTGATTCATGTGAGAATATGCTGCTTTTATCGACATTTTGTCATTTAATAAAACTCTTAGCGATGCTCTAGGTTGAAAAGAGTCGTAATATCTTTGTTGAACCGCAAACCCGGAATAATGAATCCCAAGATTTACTTTAAATATTCCACTAATATTCCATGAGTCTTCGGCGTAGGCATAAAACTCGTTTGCATAAATATTGTTTTGTCCAAATTCCTGGGCAATATTTTGACCTCCATCTGTAACATTTATGCTTGTTACCCCCGGCTTAAAAGTGTGATATAGATAATTTGCACCAAATTTAATATTATGAGCAGGAAGCGGACGATAATCAAAATCAATTGTTCCTCCAATATTCTCGATTCCGGAGCTATAGTTGAACATAAAATCGGATTGTGTATAATCGCCCCGTATTGTCTTATAACTATTTTCAGTTACAAACTGATACTTTGAATAAACAGCAGTTACGTTTGAAAATAACTTGTTAGTAAAAACATGATTCCATCGTAAAGAGCTGGTTAGATTTCCCCAATATAAATCAAATGCAACTTTCTCGGTATTAGTAGTATCATCATAAACATATTTTTGTTCTGTCATAGTGTATGCATTGTCTTTGCCGGAATAAAAACTTAAATATAGCCGGTCTTTTTCGCTAAACTTATGATTTATTTTTGCATTTGCATCATAAAAAAAGTATCCTGCACGCATTTTTTCTCCGGTTCCGAACGAATTGTTTATTGCTTGAATTATTGGAGCTGCAAGCACATCGATATATGTTCGTCTGGCCGAAACAATAAAAGAAGTTTTATCTTTGATAATTGGGCCTTCGAAAGTAAATTTTGCCGATACGTTTCCAATTGAACCTTCGCCATGAAACTCTTTCATGTTACCCTCTTTCATTCGTATATCGATAACTGATGACAATCGACCTCCATATCGAGCAGGAAATCCTCCTTTGATTAGTTTTACACTTGAAATAGCATCTGCATTAAAAACAGAGAAGAATCCAAATAGGTGAGAGGCATTATAAACAGGAACACCATCGAGTAAAATCAAGTTTTGGTCGGGTCCACCACCACGAACATATAGACCGCTAGAACCTTCACTTCCTGACTGAACTCCTGGCATTAATTGTAGAGATTTTAGCACATCAGCTTCACCAAGTAGAACAGGTAAGGCTTTAATCTGCTGAACAGGCATTTCTACCATACTCATTTGGGTGGATTGTACCATCTGCTCCGATTTTTTATCCGTAATAGTTACCTCTGCTAACTGTATCGATGGATCTAAGTTAATATTTAGCGAAACATCCTTGTCGAGAAAAAATGTGGATGTGAACGCTGCATAACCGACAAAACTAACTGATAAATCAATGGTGTCTGAGTCCAAAGTTAGGCTAAAAAACCCATAATCGTTGGTTGTTGTTCCTTGTTTGGTTCTTAAATCGTAAACATTAGCCGAAATAACTTTTTCGCCCGAACGCAAATCCTGTACATATCCGCTAATGGTATATTTTTGTGCAAATACTGCAACACTAAAAAATGTAGCTAGTAAAAGGAATGTAAAAACTTTATACTTTGTCATAAAAATTTTCTAAAAAATCAATAACGCAAAATTAGTTTAAAAAGTATTGTGGTGATATTAATTTTTTCTGTAATTATTTTTCATAGAACCTTAATCCGCACTTAACAAACTATACCAATTGCATAGACATTTTATTATTTGATGCTTTTAATCTCAAATGCCCCGAACAAACATCTCTAAATCATCCTTAGTGTCAAGTGCTAGCTTCTTTTTTAATCTGTAACGTGAACTTTTTATGCTGTTGGGCGCAATGTTTAGAACTTTAGCAATCTCTTTTGGTGATAGGTTTAACTTAATTAAAGCACAAATACGTAAGTCATTATCGCTTAAATCTGAATTTATTTTCTTTAATTTATCGTAAAAATCTTTATTTATTTGCTCAAAGTATAGTTTAAATTTTTCCCAGTCTTTTTCAGAGTTTTGTGCGAAACTAATTTTATTAATTATTCGCTGAAGACTTTTACGATATTTTTCAGGTATGTCACTATAAATATTCTTTATCTCAGTTTTTACATCATTTAAAATTGTATTTTTTTGAATCATGTTTAATGCATGAGTGTTGAGCTGTTTCGATTTAAAGTCAATCTCAGATAATAATTCCTTTTCTTTCAAGCGTTTTTTTTCTAGTTCCGAGTTTGTGAGTTTTTCTTGATTTAGCAGGATTTGTTCTTTTTGAGAATAAATCATCTTGTCTTTACGGCGCTTAATAATCAATAATGTTAGAAAAATGCTTAGCAGAGAAACAATTCCAAAAACAATTGTATAAAATTGAGCATTTCGGATTTTTGATAATTCTTTTTCACTTTCTAAGGCAATTATCTCTGCATTTTTTCGGCTAACCTGATATTTAGCTTCAATATCTTCGATTACGGCAGCTTTATCAATATTAAAAATGCTATCTCTGGTAACAAAGTATAAACTTTGATAATTCATTGCTTCTTCATAATTCTCAAGCTCTAAATATATTTGTGTAAGCGTTCCGTAGGAGTTGCTTCGCGTATAAAGCGAATTGAGGTTTTTCGAGACCTCTAAAGACTTTTTTGCGTATTCTATTGCAGTATTATAGTAGAAATTACTCTGAACTAAATCTTCAGTGCTTAATGCTTTCTCATAGTTTAAATATGCTAAGTTATTTAAACTAATTGCAAATCCTTGCAAATTGCCGGTTGACTCTCTAATTCGCATCGATTTAATCATATATACTTCCGCAGAATCAATGTTGTTTAAGTTGCGATGTAGTGTTCCTAAATTATTATAACAAACACCAAGATTGTCTTGCATGTCGAGTTGCAGATATATTTCAATAGCTTTATTAAAATAGGATATGGACAGATTGCTATTTGTACGTTTAAAAACAACTGCAATATTATTAAAGTTTTGTGCCTTTTGATGTTGGGAGCCTATTCTTTCTGCAATACTTAGCGATTCAAAGTAGTATTTTAATGCCAAGGAATCTTGCTTTTGAAAATCATAAATATCACCAATTCCAGTTAATGCTGCTGATTGTCCATGATCTATACCTCCTTGTTTGTAAATCGACAATGCTGTGTGGTAGTACTTTAACGACACATCATATAAACTCTTTTGCTTGTATATGTCGGCCATTAGTAGATTGTAATTTGCTGACGACTCAATGTTTCCATCTGTTCGTAAACAGTTAAATGCCTTAGATGCATAAAATAAAGCAGAATCAATATCTGTTTTGATAAAGGATTCTGCGGTTTTAATGTATTTCTCAGCTTGAAGGTTTTTGCCGTCATTTTTACTTTCTGATGGTGCCGATACACCAAGTTTTACAAAAACTATTAAGCTAAATGTAATTGCAAGCAATAATATGTGAACTCTTTTAATCATATTGTTAGTATTCTGATGCTAAAATACAATTAAATTTTATTGCATACCATTTTATTTTACGAAATATAATTGCTGAACTAAATTATAGCAATATTAACTAGTTGATATTCAAATTATTAGCATAATTTAACATAAGTTTTCAAAAATATGATTGCATACCATTTGCATACCATAAAAATGTTAGTGACTCATTAAAAAGTCCGATTTTTGTCCAAGAAATTTATTAAAAATATTTATTATGAAAACATCTATGAAAAATTTATTACTGTTAGTTTTGAGCTTAATTAGTTTTAATCTTTTCGCACAAGAAAAAGATTTGTGTATTATTTATTCGTTTCCTTATATTGTAGATTTTGAGGCAGACGGAAACATACCCGGCTGTTGGGAACAAGATGCCACCAACGACCATGATTGGATTTTTAATGACCAATCAGGAACAGGAGCACATCAGGGAGATTATTTTGCAAAATTTGATCACGATAACTATGGCGATATTGGTAAGCTTTTAAGTCCTGAAATAGATTTATCTGAATTGGAATCACCTAAGTTGAGTTTTTGGCATAGTCAACAAGCATACGTGGCCGACCAAGACGAACTAAGGGTATATTATAAAACAAGCGCAGCAGGAAGTTGGACATTGATACCCGGAGCGGAATGGACAAATGATATTGCAACATGGACTTACGAAGAATTTACTTTGCCCGAGCCATCGTCAACATATTATATTGCATTCGAGGGAACCGATGACTATGGATATGGTGTGAGATTAGACTATATAACTATAGGTGAAGAAGTTGTTGCCGAACCATCAGATATTATGTTTTCAAATATTACATATTCGGCAGCATTTATGAATTGGAATGCAAATGCAAATGAAACTATGTGGGAAATGATTGTGTCAACAAGTATTGTCGAGGATTTTGAATCTCAATCTGTTATTGACATTAATGCTCAGCCTCAATACAATTTTGTGGGCTTAGAAGAAAACACTAAGTATCATATTTATATAAGAGCTAAAATTGGTGACGATTGGCATTCGGATTGGGCACATAGCACTTTTAAAACAGATTGCGAATGGTTTGCTGATTTGCCACTAGAGGAAGATTTTGAAGATAGTTGGGATTTATGGTGTTGGAGAGTTGTTGATGCTGATAATGACGGACACACTTGGAGAGCTGGTGCAGATCATGTTATTCCACTATCAGGAAGCTCGGTAGCAAATGGCTCCGGAAATCATGATGATTTTCTTATCTCACCCAAAATTCAACTGAATGGCAATTATGAGTTGAAATGGTTTGATTACTCTGAGGATGAGGGAGTTGTTAATAATTATGATGTGCTAATCTCTACAGGAAATTCTGATATTAGCTCATTTTCAACAAGTCTGGGAGCTTACGAATGCACAAACGATACTTGGACAGAACACACACTATCTCTTGCTGATTATAATGGACAAACAGTTTATATTGCATTTCACCAAACATATTCATATTCTCTTGTGTGGGGATTTGGCATTGATAATCTTAGCATAGATGTAGTTTCATCCGATTTAGAACACAGTATTTCAGATAATTCAATTAGTGTATATCCAAACCCTGCTTCGGAGCAAATTACAATTGAAGCCAATGATGAAAGTCTCGAGATCTCCAAAATTGTTATTTACAATTCCTTAGGTCAAATCGTTTTTGAATCGGCAAATACTTTTATCAACAGAACGACAGTGGATGTAAGTAATCTTTCTACAGGAATTTATACATTGGATTATGTTACAAATAACGAGACTCACAAACAAAAAATTTGCATTCAATAAGTAATCATAAAATTGTAAGCATGAAACAAATAAGAATAATATTTATTTTGGGGTTATTTCTTTTATTTCTATCTGCCCGAGTGCATTCTCAACAAAGTATTAATGCAGCTGGAGGAGATATTTTTGGTGCGGGAGGTACAGTTTCTTACTCTGTTGGTCAGATATTTTATAATTCAAGTAATGGATCTGATGGTTCTATAGTTGAGGGTGTGCAGCAAGCTTATGAAATCTCAACTTTAACAAATCAAGAGTCGATTAAGGTTCAAGATATTGACATTGCAGTTTATCCAAATCCAACAACAGAATATCTAATTGTAAAATTCGACAAAGCTGACCTATTGGGTTACTCATTTCAGTTGATTGATATTGATGGAAAAACAATATACTCTGATATAATTTCAAGTTGTGAAACAAATCTGTTTGTCGGAAACATTAAACCATCTACGTATTTTTTGAAGATTACACAAAATGGTAGAGAAATCAATGTATTTAAAATTGTAAAAAATTAAGAATTATGAAAATGAGAACATCAATTAAAACAAAGTTTGTTATTGTGGTAATATCTGCATTTATGAGCGCATCGTTGTTTGGTCAGTCTTTCGACAGCTTCAGTTATCAAGCAATTGTTAGAGATGGAGAAAGTAATCTTATAAGCTCGCAGCAAGTTGGCATAAGAGTTAGTATTTTGCAGGAAACTGTTGACGGTATTGCTGTTTATACCGAAACTCATTCTCCCACCACTAATACAAACGGATTATTGAGCATAATAATTGGAGACGGGACCAGTGAAGATGATTTTTTAGCAATAGATTGGGCTGATGGACCATACTTTCTAAAAACAGAAACCGACCTTGAGGGAGAAGATAATTACACGATTGTTGGTGTTAGCCAACTTTTGAGTGTTCCATACGCTATCCATGCAAAATCGGCTGAGAGTTTTACCGGCGAACTAAACGAAACAGATCCTTTGTGGACGGCAAGTCCTTCGTTTGGGATAAGCAATGATAATGTCTCGGATTGGAACGATGCTCACAGCTGGGGCGATCATGCTTTAGCAGGCTATATTACAGAATATAGCGAAACCGATCCAGTTTTTAGTAATTGGGATAAGGATTACGATGATTTATCCAACAAGCCAGATTTATCTCTTTATGCTACAAAAGATATGGCAAATCAAAACATTACAAATCTTGCCGAACCAGTAAATGCTCAGGATGCTGCAACTAAAGCTTATGTTGACGAATTGCTAGCACAAATTGAAGAACTTCATTTTATAGTTGGACTAAAAGTTTATGATATTGATGGCAATTTATATAATGGTATTAGAATTGGAACACAGATTTGGATGACAGAAAACCTTAGGGTAACACATCTTAACGACGGAGCAGCAATTCCCAAAGTTTCGGATAATACCGAATGGAGCGGATTATCATCTGAGGCATATTGCTGGTATGATAACGATAGTGCAACATATGCTCAGGAGTATGGAGCTATGTATAATTGGTATGCAGGCGCAACCGGAAAGCTTTGTCCGGTAGGTTGGAGTGTGCCTTCTGATGCAGACTGGACGGTTCTTGAAACGTATTTGGGTGGTAACTCTGTTACAGGGGGGAAAATTAAAGAAATCGAATTTACACACTGGAATAGTCCAAATACAGGGGCTACCAACACAAGTGGTTTTACAGCTTTAGGAAGCGGATATAGATTAGCTTCTGGAGGTTTTGCTGGTCTTAAAAACTACTGCTACTTTTGGAGCGAAACCGAATATAACTCAACAAATGCAGATAGAAGACTATTGATGAATACAAGTGCAACAATTTTGGCTGGAAATAATGTAAAGCAGGTCGGAATGTCGGTTCGTTGTATAAAAGATTAAACTCAAATTACTCAATCAACTATGTTGGGGGCTATGTCCCCTTTTTTTTTGGAATTGGGTTGTAATCGAAAAACGGTGGCTTCGAGACGATTCTCGTGCCTCGAATCCTACTTCGAGTTCCCTCAGTACGGCGCTCAGCCATCTTATATTAGTGTTCCAAGGTGACTGAGGAGTCCGACGATAGGAGGACGTCTCGAAGTCACCGATCAACCGTTCTAAAACAATCCAAAATCCACTCCGGGCACCGAACAGCCTTTGATTTTTGGGCATCGACAAAACCTAAACGAACAATGGCTCTGTTTACTAAAATATTATCGGGATCGTACATTTCTTGGGTAAACTCCAGTTTTACCAATGGTAATTCTTTGACGGTACTAATTACTTTTACCTCTTGGTCAAATTTTGCAAATCGAATATACTCAACATTTACATTTATTGCCGGACAAATGATGCCTTTCTTTTCCATTTCACTTAGTGAGAGACCAAGTTTTCTGATAAAGTCACCACGAGCAGCTTCGTAAACGCGCAGGTAGTTTGCATAGTACATAACTCCCATAGCATCTGTATCGGCGTATAGGACTCGATGAGAATATTCTGTTTTAATCATATTTTGTCGGAGTTTAAAAGTTTGAGGTAAATTTCACGACTTATCCACGAGTCTGTAGCTGCATATTTAACTTGTTTCTCGTTTAGCTCGTCTGCTTCCCAATTGCTAAGTTGTTGGGCTTTAGAAATTCTTAAACCCAGAGTTACTGCTGCAATCTTTTTGAGACTAAAAACTTCCAGGCCATATTCTTTTACTAAATCTTGTAGCTCGATAAATCCTCCAGGCTCAAAATTATGGAGTTTTCTCAAAGACTTTATGTCATCGCGTATCGAAACTCCAACTTTAATAAATGACGGGTCTGAAAGTAGCATTATTACTTCTTTTTGAAGTTCGAATTTGTTTAGTCTGAATAAAAATGTTTTTGATGCATTGCTTAATTGTAGCAAGGCAACAGATTTTTGATTTGCAACTCCTTTCTTAAAGCTAGGTTTTGTCTCAGTATCAAATCCAAGTATTCTGTCAAGAAACAGTTCGGGAATAATTTGCCTGTACGACTCAATCGAATCAACGATTACAAAATCTCTATCATATGTGAATAATGGTAGATTCTGAACTTCTTCGTTTGATATGTTAGGTTCAAATGTCAAAACTAATCAATATCGCTTTTGTGAAACTTAACTTTATGCAGGTTCTCCAGCAAAACAAGTAATCTTATTCCCCAATACGATGAAAAGTTTTGTGTGCTGATGTATAATGCTGCTTGCATAGTTTCCTCCTGTGCAAGACGATAGGCACCAATAAAATCACCCATTTCCTGATATAAATCTGCAAATAATTCAGACAATCCCACGTTTAGGTAGTCCATGCTGTTTACAACGCTTACATCCTGAATTTGGACATAATTGTCGTCTTCGCCAAGTTTTGCAGCCGAGGTTTGTTGTATATATGACCATGTAGGTTCATCAACAAATTTTTCGGCATATTCTTCATCGTAATCTTCTACTTGTGGCAGATTAAGACCTTTAAGATAAAGTAATGGCAATATGCGTAGAGATGTGTCCAGAAACTCTTCGGACGACATGTTTTTTGCTGATTCCAGAAATGCCAGATATTCTTTTGCAACTGTAGCAAACTCGATTGCTTGCGGATTATATATTTTTGAGATATCGTTCATATTTTATTTTAAATCTTTATTTATCATTACCCAAAAATATACAGCGTTAATAGGCTCAAGCCCCGGATACTCGATTGTAAAATAAGGGGCAACTGCAATTATTCTTTTATGAAATACTCCATCGGCAAGAAACCATTCTTCTAGAAAACGCAACTTTTTTACGTGTTTATGAGTTAGTTGTATCTCAACTTTTTCGGGTTTATATCTTTTTACAGTTGTGTCAATGACCTCGAATTCATAAGTCATAATCTCGTCCATATAGCTTTGTAAATCAGCAGGAAGTATTTCATCAAAACTTTCGTAATCGCCCGTCATGTCGTAATAATAAGTCTTTAGTTTTCCACTAAGAGCATCGGTAAGCAAAGACTTTATAAAATCGTCGCTTTCGGGTGTTGGCAAGTTCTCCCAAAACCAATCGGGACTATTTTTTGAACGATCACCAATAACATCATTTACAATCTGAACATCGTACATTATTTTGTCTGTAATGACTAACTTTTCCCCGGTATATTCAATCACCGATTGATTCGTTTCAGTTTCATTTTCAGTTGTTTTGCCAGCTTCATTGTTATTACACGAAATTGCTAAAAAAACTGCAAAAATTGTGATTAAAAAACTTATATATCTAATTTTCATCTTTGTAAAATTTTTATTGTCAAAATTACTACTATTTTTTTAAAAACGCAAAATCACTTTTTGATTATTGCAAACTAGGCAATTGAGTTATAAGTTGATAAAAAAAAATCATTTTTATCCTAACTTAAGGAGTTTTTAAACTCAGTTTTTAATTTATGTGTCGGTTGAAAATGGTGGTGTTACTGCCTGTACTTTTTATCGTTTTGTTAGTAAGTCAATTAATGCGAGATTAATGTAATAGTTTCCTGTTCCCAATTTTTCTTTTCTTAAAATTCCGTCTTCTGCTAATTTGTTTAAATAGTTTGCAGCCGTAAGTCTAGAAACTCCTAAGTCATTGACAATAAATTCAATTTTTGTGTAAGGATGCTTAAATAAGTTATTAAGAAAATCTTGACTATAGAATTTATAATTATCTCTTAGCTTATGTTTTGACACTTGCATTAAATCTTTAATTCCAAGAATTAACTTTGTTGTTTCTTTTGCTGTTTCTTCAACACCTTTTATTAGAAATAAAACCCAATCTTCCCATAAGTTTTCATCACGAACTTCTTGTATATATTTATAATAATCTGCCTTGTGTTTTATTATGTAGTTACTTAAGTATAAAATTGGTAATGATTGTAGGTTTTCAAGAATCAAATATAAAATATTAATGATTCTTCCTGTTCTTCCATTTCCATCATAGAATGGGTGAATACTTTCAAATTGGAAATGAATAATTGCCATCTTGATTAGAGGGTCAATGTCTTGAATTTCGGAGTCGTTTATGTATTGTTCCAAGTTTGTCATCAAATCCAATATGTCATCATAGTTTTGTGGAGGTGTATAGATAGTTTCTCCGGTGGTTGAATTTTTTAATGCAGTGCCGGGGAGTTTTCTAAATCCTGCTTTATTGTCTTCGAGGGCTTCTTGTATCTGGAGAATCACTTTGTTTGTGAGCAATCCTCTTTCTAGTACTAATTCAAATCCTTTCTTTAACGCAGAGATATAATTTTGAACTTCTTTTGCATCCAAGGATTTAAAATTGTCAAGATTTAATTCCGACTTGAATAAATCATCGTGTGTTGTTATTATGTTTTCAATTGCTGAACTGTCTTTAGCTTCTTGTAATCCTAAAGTGTTTATTAGTATATTCTGATTTGGTATTGAAGCAGCAATACCTTTTAGTTCTGCTAAAGCAAAATGAGCTGAAGGTAATGCCTTTAAAACTTTTTTCGTTTCAAAATCAACAGATAATGGCAGTTTTTCTAATTTCCAAGAAGTCATATGTATGGTTTATTATAAATTCTTTACAAAGATAATAGGTTATGTAAAGAAAACAATAAAAACTTTACATACAGATACAGGGTGTTTTTTACTATCATAATTGTTATTATGGTATTGTTGATATGTGACTAAAATGCAAAACATTTATCATTAGTCAATAAAACATTTTTATTCCAATTTCCAAACACTTATCGTTCCGAGTTGTGTTATTTTACTAGATAGGTGTTTCTGAATATCTTTGTCTTGTAAAACAAGCTCAGAGTCGGTGTAAAGATAAGTTGCTCCTTTCGAAATCATATCTGCAAGTTGATCTGCAGTTAAATTGTCCTCCTCAAACACCCATCCTTTTTTATTTATGTAGTAGAGAAAAATATGATGCGAAATGTCATTGCCAACAACACAAAGAGAATCGTCAGGAATTGCTTTGCGTAATTGGGTTTTGTAAACAAGTAAATCTTTATTAAAACCGGGATCGTCCTCATTCCAACGTACATGCATTCGAATGTGTGCAGTAATTGGGAGCACGGCTAAAGCAATTATTACAAAGGCTCTTAAAGCCTTACTTTTCTTCTCTAACAAAAATTTTGCACCACTTACTATCAGTATTATTATAAGAGGGTAAAATGGGAAAAGATAGTAATCGTGAATCTTTGCTATCATGTTAATCTCAAATAGAAAGTAGGCTAAAATTGCTAGCCCCCAAATTGCAAATATCAAAAAATTGTCGTTTTTCCAGAGTTTCTTTTTAAAAATCACATAAATTCCTATGATAAAAAATGGAACGGCAGCATAATTAATCAGTAATTCGGGTAAAACAGAAACAAAATTGTGTTGCAGATAATCAAAAATTTCGCTCCAAGAAAAAGTATTGTCGAGCATGCCTGTTACAATTCCGTTACCTTCCCAACCCGAGATCACTTTTAAATACCAAATCAAGGGTAGTGAAAGAAATGATGCTGAAACGAGAACTACAGGTATGAAACTCTTAAAATTTTGCTCTTTTCTGTATGTTTTGACAAAAATATATGTTGGAATAATTATCCAATAAAGTATAAACGGGAGTTTGCATAATGTTGCAAGACTCAAAAAGATACTTGCAAAAAAAACATCTCTTATTTTTTCTGTTTTTATCCATTGAAAGACAAAATAAATACCCCAAATTGACAATGCAAATGCAAAATTATCCGGTAATGGATTTATAGTGTAATAGTAGAAACTTGGTGAAAAACAAAGAGCCCAAGCTGCAATTATTCCTGCTATATCACTTTTAAAAATTAGCCGAATAAATGAAAATATTCCCAAAATTGAGAATAGCCCGGTTATAAACATAAAAATTCTTGTAATCATTATGCTATGACCAAAAATCTTATATGTTCCTGCAACGAGCCATTGCATAAGAGGGAATTCCATTCTAAATATTCCATCTCCATTTTCCCGCGAGTTTCGTCGTGGATTAAAAATATTAAAATCCTCTTCGTAGAAATTATCAATTGTTGTTTGAGTTTGAGTTTGTCGCCAAACATGTATGCTTATAAGATCCTTTTTGAAATGTGGAAAATGCATTAACAAACTTAATGCTGTTAAGGAAATAAAAAATATAAGCAATATTGATTTTTTCATATCACCAAAAATAGAAAAATATTATTCTGATAGATGCTGAGTAACAAATAATTTTATTGAATTTGAGTTTGCTTTATGATTTGTGTCCGGCAGATTTATTGAAAAAACTTTGTTCTTTTCACGTTTTTCCATTCCTCTTAAATAAGCTTTGTCGTAGTAATGCAAACTTATCAATGCAGCGTTATAAAAATCGCCCTCTTCGATAAAATCAATAGCTTCTTTAACATCTTGTCCGCCAAGACGTTTCGCAATTTTGTAAATCGCAGTTTTTAGAATGTCTTTTTCGCAATGGGTGTATTCGTCAACAAGGTTTTTTGCTCGTTCTTCTTTCGGAATATTTATAAAATAGAGTGGAGCTTGGCGCATTTGATTAAAAAATGTCATTGGGATAGCTATTTTTCCAATGCTTACACTCTCGTCTTCGAGCCAAATTTCTTTCGAGATATTTAGTTTTGACAATTCAAACTGTAGTAGATTTTCGAAGTACTCCGTTGTAGGTTGAGTACCCAAACCAATGGCTCCAAAAGCCGATCCTTTATGATTTGCAAGTGCTTCGAGATCGATTACCTGATGCCCGTCGTTTAAAAAATCGTGTAATATATGTGTTTTACCACTACCTGTAAAACCTCCGAGGATTTTTAATTTAAAAGGATTATTAAAATAATCAAGAACATGATTTCGGTACGATTTATAGCCGCCACTAATTACAAAAACATTTTTAAATCCATTGTCGTGTAGATGTTTCGCAAAAGATTGACTGCGCATTCCACCTCTCCAACAATGAACAATAATATTTAGCTCGGGAGCATGTTTTTTAGTTTCATCAATAAAAAATTGAAGTTTTGGAGTAACATATTTGTAACCAAGATTTATTGCTGCTTCTCTCGAATTTTGTTTGTAAACTGTGCCAACGTGGGCTCTTTCTTTATCGTTAAAAAGTGCAATGTTAATTGACGATGGAATATGCCCACGAGAGTACTCGCCCGGCGAACGGACATCAATTATCGCCATGTTCGATTTTAGCGCATCACCAATTAAAATCTCAGAAATCATAAACGCAAAGGTAAGAAATTTATTTGATGTTAATTGCCCTGAAATTATGTTGATATTTTCTACATTATAAAAAAATAGGAGCGACAAATTAAAAGAAAAATTCTTTTAATTGTCGCTCCCAATAATTTATCTATACCTGTTTCCAGGTTGAACAGTGTTTCTCTACAATAAGTGTTGTATAGATTATTAAGAACTTATGGTTCATGTAAAAAGGACTACCCACATTTGGCACATTTAGAGGTTAAACCCACTGGCAAATTCTTCACTTTTCAAAAGAGTTAAATTTTTGCAAATGAGTCCAAAATTGATTACTTTTGTTGTATGATAGAGCTAAAAGAAAATTGCAAATTGCCTTCTGAATACGCAGAATTAATTGGTCAGGATTATGCTAATTCTACATCGGAAAAGCATAAAAAGGAAAGTGGGCAGTTTTTTACTTCAAAACAGATTGCTTATTTTATGGCAAATTTGGCTACTCCAAAATCAAATAAGATTACCATACTTGATCCTGGTTGTGGGACAGCCATCCTTTCTTGTTCATTAATTGAAAAATTAACTGTAAAATGTGATTTGAAAGAGATTGATTTAACTCTTTATGAAACAGATTTAGAAATTATTAGCCAAACCAAAAAAGTAATTGATTTTTTAGGCTCATGGTTAACGAAAAAAAATATAAAACTTAATTTTTGTATTAATAAATCAGATTTTGTTCTTGATAACTCTCAGGCTTTTGAGCAAAATTCATTGTTTAGTAATACCGAAACTAAAGAGTATGATTATATTATCTCTAATCCACCTTACTTTAAAATTTCAAAATCTGACACAAGAGCATCTTTAGCAAAAGTGTTAGTATATGGACAACCTAATATTTATTCAATTTTCTTAGGATTATCAGCAAAATTACTTAAACCAGATGGTGAACTAATATTTATTACACCGAGAAGTTTTGCGGCGGGTAATTATTTTAAAGCATTCAGACAATCATTTTTTAATGATGTAAGCATTTCAAATATACATATCTTTGAGTCACGAAACAAAATGTTCAAAAACGATAATGTTTTGCAAGAAAATATTATCTTGAGAGCCACGAAACAAGTAAATGAACAAATAAAAATAACAGTATCTGAATGTGATAAAGGCTTAAATAGCCCTCTTGAACAAATTTTTAAATCAGAAAATTTAATTGATTTTAAATCAAAAGATAAAATACTGTTTATCCCTTCAAATAGAGAAGAAGTTAATACAATAGATATATTTAAACAATGGAAAAATACTTTAATCGATTATAATATTCAAATATCTACAGGTCCGGTTGTTGCATACCGCTGTACTGATTATCTGAAGAAAGATGGCGCATTAAGCGAAACTCTGTCTCCACTTATATGGTTGCACCACATTAAGGATATGGAGTTGGTTTATCCATTACAAAAAGGAAACAAGCCAAATTATATTTTAAATATTGAAAATTCCAGAAAAGTATTAATAAAAAATAAAAATTACGTTTTATTACGACGATTTAGTTCAAAAGATGACAAAAGCAGATTGGTATGTTGTCCATATTTTTCATGTAATTTTGAAACAGAAATGATCGGAATAGAAAATCATATTAATTTTATTCATAGACCTAAAGGATATCTATCTGAAAACGAGACATGGGGTATTTCGGCACTTTTTAGCAGTAGTTTATTTGATACTTATTTCAGAACATTTAATGGGAATACTCAGGTTGGAGCATCAGAGTTAAGACAGATTAAAATGCCACCTCTTGATGAGATAA
The DNA here is from genome assembly GCA_016937855.1 of Bacteroidales bacterium. Classification (GTDB taxonomy): domain Bacteria; phylum Bacteroidota; class Bacteroidia; order Bacteroidales; family ML635J-15; genus Bact-19. The sequence goes on from JAFGVU010000139.1 coordinate 41,657, forward strand.
TTTTAATAGGTAGCAAAATTAAAGAATTTGTAAAACCTGGGAAACAGGTTATTGATAGAGTTATTAACGAAATACTTTTTGAAAATAGATATGACAAAAATACAAGAAGCACAGTTGATTTTGAAAGAGTTGGAGTTGCCTGAGGCGCAACAAAATGAAATTTCAGCATACACATTGCTTGCATTATGTGGTATAAAAGAAAAAGATAAGTGGGCGAAAGCTTCAAAAGAAAGTCTGGGCGTTTCAAGAGGAATTATGTCTTTTATTTCAATTAACTATCAAAAAGAATATGCGCCAAATACCCGAGAAACAGTGAGAAGGCAGGTCCTTCATCAATTTGTTCAAGCAGGAATTGTTGATTATAATCCAGAAATTCCTGATTTGCCAGTAAATAGTCCTAGAGCACATTATGCTATCTCTGAATTAGCACTAGAAACTATAAAGGCGTACAGAACCCGTAAATGGAAAGAAGCTGTAAAGAATTTTAAAGCACAAATAGGAGGTTTAAAGGGGAAATATAGTAAAGATAGGGATATGTCAAGAGTTCCTCTAAAACTTGCGAACGGAGAAGTACTCCTATTGTCTCCAGGAAAACACAATGAAGTTCAGGCTGCTATTGTTGAAGAGTTTGCTTCCCGATTTGCACAAGGATCTATCTTATTGTATGTTGGAGATACCGAAAACAAAAATTTCTACATTCAGAAAGATAAACTAAAACAAATTGGAATTCCAATAACTGAACATAGTAAATTGCCTGACGTTGTTATTTATGATGAAGCTAAAAACTGGTTATATTTAATCGAAGCTGTTACTTCACATGGTCCGATGTCGCCAAAAAGAGTTCTTGAATTAGAAGATTTTCTAAAGTATTGTCGCGCAGGCAAAATATTTGTTTCTGCATTTCCCGATTTTACTGAGTTTAAAAAACACACAAATGATATCGCTTGGGACACAGAAGTTTGGATTGTGGATTTTCCGGAACACATGATTCATTTCAATGGGGATAGATTTATAGGACCACGTTAAAAAAATAGGAGCGACAAATTAAAAGAAAAATTCTTTTAATTGTCGCTCCCAATAATTTATCTATCTATTTTACCTGAACCCGAACACCTTCTGAATGAGATGAGAATTCTGGTGCATACATACACTGCATTGTTGTAATGCCATTTGAGAAGTCTCCTTTTTGTGACACAACCAAATCGTATTCAAAAACATAGGTTCCTTTGCGCAAGTAATCGATAAAAAAGTTCATAGAGGCATCTTTTATCCCTTGATAATAACCCAGACCTGCGCTGTATCTGTATCCTGAGATGTAGTCCACAGGCTCAAAACAGCTTGCACGCATGTCTTTCAAATGAACGTACTCCATGTCTCTGTCGACTCTTATCTCGATACGAACGGTTACTTTATCACCAACTTCAAGATTTGCGTCTTTTTTGATTGGAACTATAACTGGTTTATTGCCTTCGCGACGCTGAACAAAAAGCTTTTTGTTAATAGTTAGTGGTGTCTCTTCGAATTCAGTAATTTTGTCGAGCTGCTCAAAATACTGCCAATAAACTGCTCCCCACGACACTGTGTTTGATGATTTTGTAACTTTAACATCTCCCCAATCTGAGTCAACCATATTACCATCCCAAGCTTTTTTAAAGTATCCTGTTCCGGCTTCAGTTTTAATTTCAGGGTCGTTTTGAGGATCAATTTTCATATTCCCAACCTGGATTACAGCCATTGAGTCGTCGGATAATAGGTTAGTACCTCGTAATAAAAGAGCATAAATGGCCTCGGCTGTTGCTTTTGTTGTTTTCCAATCCTGAGTTTGTTTTTGTTTAAGTAGCCAAACTTTAATTTCCTCGACAGCTGTTTGGTCGTCTGCAACTTCGTCAAACATCTCAATTAGTAATGCATGCGTTTCGATTGGAGCCTGATACCAATAATAGCCTCTATCGTTTTTCCAGTACATCCCTAACTCTTCGCTGTAAATTGCATGCTCTTTTAATGATGCGACAATTTTTGCAGGAACAACTTTTTCGTCGTATCTGTATAAGGCAAGAGCTATCATTCCTTGCATATAAAAGCTTTTGTTTTTCCAGTATTTCTGAGCCTGACCTTTGTAATAATCAAAAGCTTCTTGTGTTTTCTTGTCAATTGGAACGTCAATAAAATATGAACGTGCGTACAAATACTGAATTTCCATGTAAGATAAGTGATCTTCTTCCATACATTTAGCATCGCAGTATTTTTTCAAATTTTTGTAGTTTTTGACAATTTCGCCATCGATAAACCCAATAGCCTTTTTTGTCATATCCCAGGTTTTATTATCGTTTTTGATGTAAGTAACACCTAAATTGTCTAAATGACCTAATCCTGTAACGATGTGTTGAGTAATATACCAGCTTTCAGGCATTCCGTCAAACCATGCCCAACCACCATTGTATTTTTGTTGTTTAAGTAGTTTTGCTAAGGCCGAATTACTCTCCATACTCATTCGATTTAGGTCGAATAGTAATCCAATTCTGTGTTTGCGTTCATTTTCATCTTTTGCTTCCAAAACCCATGGTGTTTCTTCAAGTAAGAGTGCTTTTAATTCTTGATTTTTTTCAAGATTCGACATCAAAGCCTGTGATGATGGAGTGTTTTTCCAGATATCAAATACTCTTTTTATTTTAGGGTCGGAATTCGCGATATGTGTTGCCAAAATGTTAGCATAATATCTTGAGAATGTTTGCTCAGCACACTCGTATGGATATTCCATAATGTATGGTAGCGCCTGCACAGCATACCATGCCGGATTATTTGTAAACTCTAGTGTGTATCTGTGGTGACGAAGAGTAGGCGAATTATTATCCTTTAGCTTTTTCATTGTAAATTCTGTCGTTCCTGCTTTGCGAACAGGTAATGGCATTGTCTCTGTTACTAACATACGGTTAGTTAAAACCGGAATAACTCTCTCTTCTCCATCGGAGTGGAAACGGCTTTCAGCTGTAATACGAATTCCAACAGCACTTAAGCCTTCGGGTATTTGTATGTCCCAACTTACAGCAATGTTTTTGCCTTTTTCGATGCTTATTTCTTTTAAGTTCTCGTTTTTAATTAAGAATTTGTCGTTTAAGCTTTTTTGTGTTATAGGATCAAAAAACTCGATAGTTGATTTTCCAACTATTAGGATGTCTGAAACATTATTGATTTTTACAGAAATCGACATTTTGTCATTTTCTCTGAAAAAACGAGGTAAATTAGGCATTACCATTAATTCTTTTTGAGTTATTACTTCTTCGGAGATTTGACCAAGTTTTAAATCTTTTGTATGTGCAAAGCCCATAAAGTTCCATCGGGTGAGACTCTCGGGCATTGTAAAGCTTAAAAGGATTTCTCCATTTTCGTTAGTAACAAGGTTTGGATAGAAAAATGCGGTTTCGTTAAAATTCTTCCTTATTTGAACATCTGCCATTTCTCCTGAATACTCGCCTCTGCCATTTCGTGTTTGTTGCTGTTCTAAGCTTTTTTCTCCTGCTGCAAGAGTTATTGTTTGATCTTTGTCAAAGTTTTCTTTTTCATCTGCTGAGGACATGATGGCATCTACTTCTGTTGCCACTGATCCGCTTGAAGGGGCGTTCATAACTGATTCCCTTTTTGACATTGACCTGAATACTCCATCGCCTGCTGTTCTTTCTTCCGAATCATAAAGATATCCTTCATTGTAATAGCGACCATCAAAACTAAATCCATAAAAATTAAATCCGGGGTTATAAACTTGTTTAGATATGTATTTTGGATAAAAATCTTTGAAATATGCAGAACTGCCTCCGTATGAGAAACTGCTGGTATTCCAATTTGAGTATGAATAGTAGTATGGGAAAATTGACCAATACCACGAGTTTTGAGCGAACATATCTAATGATGCATCATACATAGAAGCAAGCATTTCTGCATCTTTGATTTTACCATCTTTGTCGGAGATTTTTATTTTCCATTCTTCTTTAGATCCGGGTAGTGTTTTGTCTCTAAATGTAATAAATTTTAAATCGAGTTGTTTATTATCCCATGGAACATCTATCCTAAGGTTAGAGGTGTATAATCGACTGTCTTTAATAAACATAAGGTTGACACCAATGCCGCCTCTGTATTCTTCTTCAATTAAAATTGGTATTTTTTTTACTTCGGAATTTAGGTTTATAATTTCGCGTTTAACAGTTTTACCTTTTACAACAAACTCATAAAGTAAATACACATTTTCGTACGATGAGCCAACAATAATATTTGCTGTTTCGCCCGGTTTTGCAGAATAAACATCAGTTAAGAAAAAGGATGTTGCAGTATAAGGCATTTCTGAACTTTCGGTATCATATAATACAAATTCGTTTGTATTTTTAATATTGTTTCCCCATTTATCTTTGGAGGTCATCTCAATTCTATAAACACCGGGAGTCCATTTTTTTGCATCTTTTAGTGCTAGTTTTGAGTATTTTTCTGTTCGGAGTTCTTTTGAAAATACTTTTTCGGCGGTTTTCCAGTTTTTGTAATCTGTTTCGTGCAAAAATTCGTAACCCGGATATTGTTTGTGCCACTCGTCTTCTGTGTATAATGGTTTGTCAACAACCTCCCATTGTCTTTTTGCTAATAGTAATTTTGGATCTTGAAGCTTATATATTTCGACTTTTACATCGGCAGGAACAAACACTCCTGAGATATTATTTGAAATAACACTAATACTATCAATTTTATTTCTATCGATATTTCCATAAAAATCGTTTGAAAGTGATAAACTTTTTTCTGATACATAAACCATTGAAGAGCTTGTTTGAGTTTCTCCATTTATATCAGTTGCAGTCACAAAAATTGAGTAATAGTAATAGATGTTTTTATTCATATCGCCAAAATCTTCGCCGATGGCTTTAAAACCTATTTTAAATTTGCCGTCATCATCGACTTCAACATCTCCATATGCAATTTCTTTTTCGGTAAAGCTTCCTCCACGATAATATCCCCACCACATTGGATTACGGACAACTCGATAGGATATTTTTGCATCAGTTAGAGCAGTACCGGCATAGGTCATTGCAGTTCCTTCGGCATAAACACTGTCGTTTATTCTATATTCTCCCTCAACCGGTAGCATTTTTACCTCAAACATTGGACGCTTATACTCTTCCACTTTTATATAATGAGAGTGTCCACCTGCTGTAATTCTAAAATTTCCGGTTAATACATCTAAAGGAATGGTAAATGTGCCATTAAAACTTCCAAATTCATTTGTTGTTAGATGCTTCGATTCAACTTCCTGATAATTAACATCATAGAGAAAAACAGAAGTCTTATAGTTGGTAAGTATTTTAGCATTTTCACCTTTTTTTTCAATGCATATTGCTTTAAAATTTATTGTTTGTCCGGGACGATAAATTGCTCGGTCGGTGAAGAATTTAATTTCAGTTATTGCCTCCTCATCTTCTTCATACCCGTAGTTGTACATATATGTGTTTTCCGAAATAAAATTATCATCTTTACTCACATCTAGTCTAATATCATAGTAGTTTTCGCCACCCAGTTTTTTCAATGGTGCATATCCTTGATTATCGGTAAACTCAGTTGTTATTTTATTGTAAACATATTTTCGTTTTACGTACGAATATTCATGTTGATATGCTTCTATTTTTGCTCCCTGAACAGGCTTTCCTGTTGTTCTGTCAAAAACATAATATCCTGATTGGCTGTAGTAATCGCTGTTAGTTGTTAAGCTTAAGTCGGATACAAATATTTTTCCTTCGGTGATGTAGTTGTTCTCTAACTTAAATTCCGGATTAGCATGTAAAAATATTATATAAAACCCTTTGTCTAAAACATCTGCCAGATATTCGGTGCTGTGTATATTATAATCTGTTGTCTTTGGCAGATCAATCGGTTTTGATTGTATTATGGGATCCGATATTTTTAGTATTTCTTCGTAATAATTCTCATCATAGTAATAGATGTCTTTATTGATATATTTATCATAATCGCACTTTAATATGGTAAGATATACTTTTTCGGTATTTGTATAAGTTATTCTGATTGGGAATTTTGATTGTGGACTAACAATTTTCTCATTTTGGAAATTAAAACTGACTTTTTCAATTTCATTCATCAAATTTTTGCATTCGGGATAGTAGTTTGCATCAGGATATAGAGTAATGACTTCCGATAGCATCAGGTGGGCTTTTTTCTTGGACGTTTTGTATTTCAAGCTTGTTGAATCAATGAAATTATATTTGCTTCCCAATTGATTGTAATATTTTGCCAATTCATAATCAATCATTGCTAATTCCGGCACTTTATAATGCTTTTCGTGCATGTTTAGAAGTGTCGATTCCCATATTGCATCTTTATTTGCACTGGCTAGATTGTTTTTTACGTAGTTTAAACGCATTATATCGGTGTGGAGCAATGCTTCTAGATTTTCTTTGTCCTCTAATCTAAGGGTTATCCATTTCTGATATATTTTTATGATTGAATGCTTGTACGATAAGCTGTCTGCTTCAACAGGTAGCAAAACGAAATCACTTGCTTTTACAAGGTAAGCGTTTTCGGTTATCTTTTCTTCTTGCTCTGCTCCATTATCATAGTAATAGTAGTAGTAATAGTTGTTTGTTGAAAGGCGCGAAATAGCATTATATGCTACAAAATCGTATAGACTAGGAAATCTGCTTTTAGATTCTTTAGCATAATCTATAAATTCAGAATACTCGTCAATTTTAATATTTTTGAGATTGTCATCTAAAGCAAGCATATAGTTTTTGATAATCTTGTCTTTAAACTTATTCTTATCCCATGTTTTTAAATCGTTTTGTTCAAATGATGATGTAACCGATCTTTGATTAATCAAGTATGAATTATTGCTGTAATAATCGTAGTACATCGTAGCAAGCAATAAATGTAACATCGATTTGGCAGTGCCATCTACTTTTGGGATTTCAGACTCTAGCTTCTCGATAGATTTTGCATATCCTTCTTCTTCAAGAATATTTGTGTATTTTAATCGGTAAATTGTTGATTTAATAATCTGCTTATCGTTTTTTTCAGATATTGCTAAATCATAAATTTCTTCAACAGTTTCTAATGCCGATTTGGGCAGAGCATCTTTTTCGTATTTTGCTACCTCTTCCCAAAGTTTCTTATATTTGTCGGGACCGGCTTGATTAGCATCAAAGAATGAGAAATTATTTACAAAAAGGAGGGATGTAAACAAGAATCCAAGTTTAATAAAAAGTGATGAGTTCATATTAGTTTTTTTTAGTTACGGTTTAGATGATGATTGAGTTTTTTCAATTCCATAAAAATAAGAAAAAATCTCTTGAAAAAGTTTTTTTTGCAGCATTTTTTCAGGGCAAACGCATTCTTTTTCTTTTGTCATAATTCGAGTACCTCATCACAAGTGACTTTTGGATTGCTTACGCACCAAAAGCACAAGCCAAAAGATAAATAGTGGCATATTATAACCCCTGACTTTCACTACGTTCAGTCAGGGTTAAAATAAATGAGTCCTTCAGACTCAGAAAAATGCAAATATGTTGTAATTAGAGGCTACTCAACCTTCAGCTTGGCTAAGCCAAAAAGTATTAATTCGCTCTAGCATTTTTTTCTAATCGAGATTTAATTCTGCTGAGAATTGTTATAACCAGAATAATTATTGCAACAACTAAACCCATGCGGGCAACAAAATCTCCGTATTTTACATAAAATGTTTGATGCGTGTTGGCGTTTATAATTCCATTTATTGCTCCTCGTTCCCACCATCCAAGTTTTTGCACAACTTGTCCTTTTTGATTAATAATGCAGCTGATTCCAGTATTTGCAGAACGAGCGATACTTCGACGCGTTTCAACAGCTCTGAGTTTTGCATATCTCATGTGCTGCTTGTGTCCTGCAGTGTTTTTCCACCAACCGTCGTTTGTGATTATAAATAGCACATTTGCACCAGCTTTGACAAACTCATTGTTAAACTCGCCGTACACCGATTCATAACAAACCGGAACTCCCGGACGTATTGCATTTTTATTGTTTTCAAATGCTGTCCGGTAGTCTTGAGTGCCATGAGTTCCGTTTATTCCACCCAGATCTACCAAAACATCAGTAAAAATCTTAGTGATTATTGGAAAAGGCATTGTCTCAACTCCCGGAACTAGTTTGCTCTTATGATAAAATTGTATTGTAGAATCGGGGGATATTTGTAAAGCACTGTTAAAAATATCGTTGGCGTAAGATTTGTCTTTTGATAAGCTTGCAGTTTTCGTAAAATCACTTGGGTTTTCGTATCTTATTCGTGTTGTTGCACCAATAATAAACTGTGAATTTGGATATTCTTTAAGGAATTCAATTAAATGTAAAATTGCAATGTTTTGTTTAGCTTTGTTTTCGTAAAAACCTGTTGCAATTGCTGTTTCGGGTGCGATAAAAAAATCTGGATTTGATTGAATATTTGTTTTTGCAGTGTTTGTTAGTGTTTGCATTTGTGTAAATGCCGAAGTGGTAAATTTCTCGTTATATGGATCTATATTGGGCTGTAGAATCAAAACACTAACAGGATTTGACTTTTCTTGATATGTGTAAAACCTTATGACTGAATATGTAATGGGAACGAGAATTAAAACCATTAATCCAATTACGTATGAATTTCTGTTTTTTTGTCTAGCTAATATTTGTCTGTAGGTTTCATAAATTAAAACATTAACTGTCAAAATCCACGCAGTGCCTCCAAAAACTCCAACAAATTCGTACCATTGAACTAAAACTATACTATTTGAAAATGCATTGCCAAGAATCAGCCATGGCCACGAAAGCTGACTATGCATCAATATGTACTCAAAGGCAATCCAATTACAAACAAAAACAAGGTAACCTATTCGTCTGCCTAATGTTTTAAAACTTAAAAAGCTTAAAAACATCACAAAAGCCATAAAAATAGATGATAAAACTATTGCCGCAATTGCGCCTGGTATAGTTGCATAGGCAATCCACCATATTGTTATTGTGTTCCAAATTAAAAAACTTAGAAATGTGTATGAGAAAAACAATAGACTCTCATTTTTTTTATCAGTACTTAAAAGGTGCTCTAAAATTATCAGTATTGGGATAAAAGATATTAAAGCAAAACTCCCGAGAGGGAAATCTGTCCATGCTAGCGACAACATTAGTCCTGATAAAATGCTTAGTGTTATCTTATTTTGAATTATCTTTTTTATAATTTGCATTATTTATGAGCTTTATTTACGAGATATACACTAATCATTATAATTACTGTTGCTGCGATCTGAATGATATTTAAAGTTTCTCCATCAAGAAGACCCCAAAAAATTGCAAAAACAGGAATTATATATGTGACCGAGCTCGCAAACATAGATCCCGCCCGTGTAATAAGTGAGTTTACTAGTGTTACAGCTATAGCAGAACCAAAAAGTCCAAGAGTTACAACACACGTCAGATCGAAAAACATTGTACTACTTGCGGCTGCTTGGGAAAAATCACTTCCGATTAAAATGCCGGCACTAACAGGACCAATAAATAAAAATGCAAGCGAAGAGATCTCAATTCCTTTTAAGCCCATTAAAAATCTATTAACCTGATTGATATTTATGGAATAAAGGATTGTTGCAAATATTATGTAGAGAGAATAAAAATTCATTTGCCCAAAATGAAATGGATTGTCCTTTGTAATCAGTAGAGCTGCTCCAATCAGACCAATTACTACACCTAAGATTTGCAAAAATCCAGTTTTGCGCTTAAAAAATAATAATCCAATAATTAAAACAAACACCGGCACAAGTGAATTTAGTACTCCCGCCAAATTACTGTCAACCTGCGTTTGACCAAGAGGATAAAGCCAAGACGGAATTAAATTGCCAATAAAGGCCACAATAATTATTGGGATTATAGTTTTTTTATTGAGTTTCTTTAAGTTTTTTATGGCAAATGGCAAAAGAAACACAAATGCACTTAGCATGCGAATTGATGATACCTGCCAAAAATTAAAGCTGCGTAAGCCTTGTTTCATTAAGATATACGAACCTCCCCAGATAAGTGCAAGGATTATCAAAATTATCCAAGATGCAAAATTCTTTTTATCCATTTTTTTTGGTACAAAAATTGAAAGTCAAAACTAAAAAATATTTCAGACAAAACCTTAATCAATTATTTTTGTTTGAATATTTATTTTGATTTATTAATTATCAGAACAATGAAAAAGCTAGTTTGCATATTATTTGTGTTTTTTCTGCTTAGTGCAGGACAACAATTGTTTGCTCAAAAGTTTAAATTACCAAAATACTATCAGTTGTTTTTAAACATCGATAGTCTTATTGATAATACCCCGGACGCTGTAATATTTTTTCCGGAAGTTAATGTATATCCTCAGGCAGAGCGTAAAACAAAACGAGACAGAAATAGATACGATAAATTAGTGCGGAACTTTATAAAAGTATATCCTTATGCACTTGAAATTTCAAGCGTTTATAAAAATATTGACGATACTTTATCGATGTTTGCAACTGATGAAGCAAGAAAAAAATACTTGAATGTGCGCGAAAAACAAATAATGGATTATTATAAACCCAAGTTAAAGAAATTCACTTTGTCGCAAGGCATTTTGTTGGTAAAACTAATGGACAGAGAGAGTGGAACAACAGCTTATCAAATTGTCGATGAATTGCGTGGGACTGTAACTGCTGTTTTTTGGCAAACTTTTGCCCTCATGTTTGGTAATAGCTTAAAAACTGAGTATGATGCCTTTGGAGACGATAAGGAAATTGAATATCTTGTCCGACGATACCATGATGGGACATTATAACTCCACGCTTTTATAAGTTGTAAGCATTTGGCTTTGCGAAAAAGAAAATCATGTAAATACTACAAATCGCTTATTATTATTATGTCACATATTTTCGAGATTATTTGTTCGTGTCCGTTATTTTGTGTTTGGAGTAGAAATGCGCTGAGTGATGATATAATTGTATTTGCTTCTTGAGGAATAAAAGCCCATCCATAAATTGTTTTATTATCTTGCGATAACATTAGATTTGTATGATTTATTATTGCATGAGAATACAATCTTCCATAATAACCATAGCGTCGTCCAATTTCAAAAATCACATTACTATCAAATTTAGAGCTTTGCGAAATAAATCCTGAAGCTTTTATCTGATTGGAGATATAAGCATTGTCAACTTTTTCGGATAATTTTATCGCAAATCTAACAGTATGCAATAATTGACTGGGTGTAGTTATATCGGATGAGCAAATTTTGGGCTTTATGTTTCTGGTACTAAATAAATCAACAGCATCCTCAGCATGATGAGTTCCGTATAATTTATGCCGATGGCGAGAAACAACATTTGCACTAACCAAACGTTGATGATTGCCTAAATCTTCGGAGCGTCGCACAATTACAAAATCGGCCTCTACAAGTCTTTCAAGACTATGACCCGAAAATGTGCTGAGTAGCGAAGCCAATGCATGCGTGTTGCATGAAACTACTTGTACATACTTTTGTCCTAATATTTTGTCGTTGTTGACCCCGGCCATATATGGTATTCCAAAACCTTTTTCACTGCCTTGTGCAGAACAAGCAATGAGATTTCGAATAGGTTGATACAATGTTTTGTTTTTAAGACCAAAGGAGTTAGCTGTGCAATCAAAAATATAATTTATATCATCTGGAAGCCTTTCTGCTGTGATAAAACCATCAAACTTCTGTTTTGTGTAGATTTTTATTCCCCTTTTCTCTAAATGTTGCAGATCTGATAAATTCCACGTGTTAATATTAGTGTTTTTTAGTGCATAAATTTCGTGAATACCAAGATCGGTTTTAAAATCTACCAAAATGTTTAATAGAGTTGTGCCGATGTTTCCTATTCCGTTTACAAGTACTTTCATTTCCTATTTTTTTGTTTTTTGCCAATGATTGGGATTAGAATAGATTGTAAAATAATCTTTAAATCAAGCCAAAGACATTTTTTTTCAACGTAGCTAAGATCTCTTTTCATCGAAAGATTTTTGTCACAAATTTTTAAAAGTTGTGCAGCTCCTGTAATGCCGGGCTTAACAGACCAACGAGCTTTATATTTAATATCGTTCCAATCAAGACGATAAATGTCATCCTGTGTTAGTGGTCGTGGTCCAACAAATGCCATTTCACCTTTTAGAATATTAAATAATTGAGGGAGCTCATCAATGCCGGTTTTCCTTAAAACACTGCCAAACTGACTTATTTTGCCATCTGTCATTGTTCTGAATTTTAAAATAGTAAACTCATCTTTATTGATTCCTAGACGATTTTGTTTAAAAATGACAGGCCCTTTGCCAAAAAGCTTTAATACTAGGACTACTCCCAGAAGTAAAGGTGAAAGAATAATTAGAATTATTGCAGCAAAAATCTTTGTCATAATCATCAAAAATACAGCATTTTATTCAGATTAAGTAAATTTACCTATTAATAGTTAGCATCTCGTTACTTATTTTTGTATAAATTTAAGGCGAAAAACTAAACCAAAATATATAATATGTTAGTAAGTAACACAAAGTGTACTATATGCGGGGCAAATAAGGTAACTCCTAATAAATCGATGTATATTTATTGCGATTATTGTGGTAGTTGGATGGGATATGATATGGATGCTGCCGGTAGAGAAGCTGCAAAAGTATTTACTGTTGAGAGTATGTCTAATCCAAAAATTGTTGAGTATAATAAGCTAAATGCAGTTTCTGTTGAGCATGCTAAGGCAAAAAACAAAGAGGAGTATATCAATACCAGAATACTTATCCACGAGAAGGAATTTGAACTATTTCCTGAAAGACATGGACCAAAAGGAAAGCAACCTGCTTTTAGAAAAAAATATCTCGACTATTATCGTGCAATGTACCAAGATATGATAGATGAGGATTATTTCGAAAGAACTTTTATTAATCCACCGCAAATTTCATCAGAAGAATTAAAATATACTGTTGAGAATGGTGTGGTAAAATATGAGTTTGACGAAGCTTTCTTTAAGTACTTTGACGAAAATCTTCAGATAGTTAAAGATAGCCTTGAAAGGAGTAAAAGCTATAAGTCGTTGGAGCTCCATCCTGAATATGAAGTCGTGAAAAACTCTGATTTAATGTATAAGATTACTATTTTAACGATGATTCAGGGTTATGGACAGGATGCTGCTGAGCCAATACTAAAACACCTTGGAATGGAAGATCAAATGATAGAAATTCCAGATGTAAGTGTTGGTAAAATGAATTGTGTTGTTTGTAATGCCGAAATGTTGGTTCCCGAAGGATCCAGTCATGTAATGTGTGTTGAGTGTGGATGTAAAAACGAAGTTAGTGCGGGACTAATATCTTGTCCAAATTGCGCAGCTTCCTTTAACCCAATAAAGGAAAATGAAACATGTCCTTATTGTAGTTCAAAAATTGAAAAGCCTAAAAGCATGCA
>JAFGVU010000020.1 GCA_016937855.1 Bacteroidales bacterium
TTCGACAAAGACAAGAAAACAAAATTCGGCACATAACAATGTGTAAATTTAATCGCGGGCTCGGCGCTGATATTCTGCCGTTTATCTTGCCTCAGCCTCGGTGGTTCAGGACAGTGACGCTCACCGAAATCCGCGCCTAAACTTACACGCAACCGTTGGCAACAAGGCTAAAAAAACATTGTGCAACCAATTAAATCAATATAGATATGAAAAATTTAATATTTATTTTGTTTTTGTTTCCTGCATATTTATTTGGACAGGAAACCATAGATACAATATCCCATGTAAATGGAGAATGTATCGGAAGTGAACCTTATGACAAAGAAGATTTTAATTTTTCTCTTTGTAATGACACCCTTAAATTTTACGGGAAAATATCTGCAAATTGTGGTGGTAATCACTTTCTGATTTATGCCAGACAATTAGATACTATTTTGCTCACAAAATTGGATACGGGAGAACTGGAAGACTGCATGTGTTTATATGATTTTGATGTTTTTATACCTGAATGTGATAAAAGCAAGCATCGATTAATTTTACAAAATTATTCAGGTAATGATACTATTGTTGACACGCTTATTTCAAGTACACCATCTTTTATTCATAATCAAAAAAAAAATGACTTAGTAATTTATCCAAATCCAACAAATGGTTGGGTCCACATCAAATTTTCTAAAACCGAAAGAAATATCAATGTTAAAATATTTGATTATGAAGGAGAATGTATTTTTAGAAATTGTTACTCAAACTCTAATAATGTAATTATTAGTGAGTCATTTCCAAACGGTATTTATATAATGAGAATTGACACAGACAATTTAACGTATAGCAACAAATTAATAATCAACTAATACTAAAATCATGAAAACCTTCAAAACTATAATTCTTTTCACGATATTAGCTTTTCTATTCAATAATCTTGGTGCACAAGAATGGGTTTCCCTTTCAAAAAGTGAGGAGAAAAGCAAAACACCATTATGTAAAGTATTATCATCGAATGATAATGAGACTGTATTAAGTATTGAGCTGTATGGATTTGTTAAAAATGAAATAGAAATAGAAAAAACAATCTATCAACAAATTGAATTTCCTCAATATTCAACAACTGCTGATATTGGATTTCCTAAATTGCCTTTAATTTCAGAATTAATTGGAATACCCGACAATAGCAATGTTAGTGTTTCAATTATTGATACAACTTCAACGATATTAGACAATTACAATATTTTTCCTTTTCAAACTCCATTGGATGAATCTATGGTATCTAAGGGCTTTGATATAAATACAAGCTTTTATAAATCCTCAGAAGTATATCCTGAGCAGATAGCTGAAATAAGTAATCCTATGATTTGGCGTGATGTGCGCAATATAAGCATTAATATAGTTCCTTTTACTTTCAATCCTACAAAGAAACAACTGAGAGTTTATACTAATATTACTGTAAAACTTACTTATAAAGAAGATGATATGTTAAAATCATCTTCAAGAAAAGGGAAAATATCACAAAAGCAGAAAAATAAATACTCAAACCTTATCTTAAACTATTCATTTCTGGAAATTGAAGCTGCAAATACTTTAAAATCTATTGAAGCGGATGATGATTATCAGATGCTTATTATTACAACTAATGAATATGAGAATAGCATTAAGGGATTGCAAATGTGGAAACTCAAAAAAGGTATAACGACAAAAGTTGCAACATTATCAGAAACTGGCACAAGTAGTCCTGCAATAAAAAATTACATCTCACAAGAATACGATGACCATGACATAGAATATGTGTTATTTGTTGGGGATAATTCTGATGTTCCAGCTTATGAATGGGATGTTTGGCCATATTATCCTAATTGTTATATGTGGAGCGATTATTGGTATGGCTGTATTTCACCAGGTGGTGATTCTGATTATCAAGCAGAAGTTGAGATAGGAAGGTTTTCTGTTAGCAATAGTACTGAATTGAACAACCTTGTTTCAAAAACGATTAATTATGAAACAAATCCACCAATATCAAATTGGACTGAACGTAGTTTATTAATTGCCCACAAACAAAGTGCACCAAATAAATATCAAGGATGTAAAGAAGAAATCAGAAATGCTACAGATACAGATGCAGGAACTTATACTGAAATGTATCCTGTTTTTGACAGAGCTTATGGTGCTCATACTGCGCAAGGTGGAAATGATGCAACAAATGCAACAATTTCTTCCGCAATTAATGCAGGTAGAGGTACAGTAAATTACCGTGGACATGGTTTTATGGAAGGCTGGGATGGCAATTGGAGTTATGAAGGAAATGCATACGATTATAATGAAACAACTTCTTTGAATAATTCAACAATGCACCCAATTGTCTTTAGCATTGCTTGTTGGACAGGAAATATTACACATGAAGATGAGTATGGTAATACATGTTCTGCCTCACATTCTGAGACATTTACGAATATTTCCAATGGTGCCGTTGCATATTTAGGCGCTACAATTGGTTCTCCAACAACGCATAACCATACATTTGATAAGCAAATTTATAACTATGCTTTTGATAATGGAACTCATAATTTAGGAGATGTTATTACTCAAGCGAAAATTCGCACAATGACTTTGCACCCTGAATCTGCTTCAAGTGGATACCCCCATAATAATGCCACAAGAATAGCCAAGATATATCTATTATGTGGCGACCCTTCATTAGAAATATGGTCTGATACTCCAAATCAATTCACAAATGTTTCCGTATCAGAATCAGGTAGTTCTGTTACTGTTAATGCAGGCATTAGTAGTTGCGATATAATTGTTTGCAGTATGGATTATGGAGTAAGCTACTATGAAAAAGCAGAAGGAGTAAGTAGTTATACATTTACAAATGTTTCAGATTCATATTATGTGACAGTTATAAGACACAATTATGTGCCATATTGTTATGCAAAATTCGAGAACTACACTTTTACATCAGACCAAAACATTATATGTACCGATTTAGATATTACAGACAATGTGAAGATTGAATCGGGTGTTGATGTTGTTTTTGACGTTAAACAAGACTTCAATATGATTAAGAATTTTGAATGTGAATTAGGAGGAACATTTGAAGTCAGGTAGTTACAAAGCCCAGTTGCCAACACGCAATATACGTAAGCCGGGGGATGTGGGTAATTTGAAGTTTTGTACATTTAATCAAAATTGTAACGGTTTGATAGGTTGGAGCTTCGAAAACCCGGCCTACGCATATTGCCAACCGTTAACAACCATAGTAAAAGACAGCCCAACAAAATTGAGAAAGTTTCCATATATTAGAACAATTCTTTATCTTTGTATCTGAAAAATGATAATGCATGAAAAAGAAGTTTAATGTCATCTTGCTTGAAGAGGTTTGGGATTTGCTTGACACGATTGATGAAAAATCAAAAGAAAAGATTTTTTACAATATCGACAAAGCAAAATATGTAAATGACCCAGAGTTATTCAAAAAACTTGACGATTTCATATGGGAATTTAGGTCAAAATACAAAAAGACTTATTATCGTTTATTATCATTTTGGGACAAGACAGATAATCAAGACATTCTGGTGGTTGCAACTCATGGAATAATCAAAAAAACAGATAAAATTCCGAGAGCAGAGATTGAAAAGGCAAAATCGATTATGAAACGGTATTTTGAGGAGAAACAAAAAAATGATGGTCATGGAAAATAATAAATTAAGAATCTATTCATTAGACGAGGCAA
>JAFGVU010000140.1 GCA_016937855.1 Bacteroidales bacterium
GTGTAGTAGATATTGATTTCTTTCTTTTTAGGGTAGCTAAAATTTATGCTTAATTATTAAAATCAACCCGAATTATGGAGTGATCCACAAAAACAGCATAGCAATTAGCAATAAATTATGTCAATGCAGATTATTTTTGTCAAAATATTTACCGTGATAATTCATTTGATTAGCACGTTATCATATTCTGTGCGGATTGTTGGAATTAGAACAAGGAAGATAGCCATTTCGTTTGCATTGTTTAATATTATGGTTTTAATTTCAAGGACTTCAAACTCGTTTCAAGCCCCCCTACTTGCAAAATGGATTGAGAATAATATTCAGAATAACATCAATCCTGGCACTTTCGAAATTAGACTAATTTTATTGGCAACGACTTTTGCAACCATTTTAGGAGCATTACTGATTCCTACATTCCAAAGAGTTTTATCAAAAGCTGTCAATAACTTTAGTATTCATAAATCAATTCCAAAACTATTATTACATGGTTTTACGAAATCAGGAATTAAACAATTAAACACAAGATAAAACTACCTAACAAAAACAACTTTATGTTAAACAAATCATTGATATATAACCTCCCTGTTAAAATTATTGTTTACAATATTGCAGCTGTGGCAATTTTAACGGTAGGTGTTCTTTCATCTTTATATGCTGGATTTTTAGAGCCTGATTTAAGAACAACATCAAGCACACTATCTTCAGTTGTAAACGGATTTGCAACTATTTTAATGTTTGTTTTTATCGACCCCTATTTATCTGGATTAACCGATGATGTAATTGACGGAAAATATTCAGAGATACATTTTCGAAAGATCATCAGACTAATGGTTGCAAGCAGAGCAATAGGTACACTGATTGCACAATTTTTATTAGTTCCATTTGCAAAATTCATTTCATTGATTGCTATTTCGATTTAAGAATAGATAAGTAGAAATAAAAGTTCACTCATCTATTTATTGTATTTACGTCAAAGTGCTTTAAAATAAAGAGCAATGGAGTTTCAATGTCATATTCATGTCGTAAAGTTGACATAAAAACGACACATATAAAATCTAAGAACTCTTTCTATCTTTGAGAAAAAAAGAAGAAAAAAAATGAATGATAAAAATTTCAACAAAAAAGTAAAAGAACTTCGGAAAAAGAAAGGACTATCTCAGGACGAACTCGCAAAATTGACTGGCTTGAGTTTAAGAACTATTCAAAGAATTGAAAAAGGTGATACAAATCCTCTTGGAGATACTAAAAAAAGGATAATAAATATTCTCGAATCTCATCCCGATACTGAAATTAGTAACAAATCAAACAAAATTGAAACAGACGATTTCTTGCGAAAAATGGTTTTGGAATTTAAATATCCATTTATCCTTAATGTTGCTTCATTACTATGCATTGCTATCGGATTTTCGGGTATTCCCTGGCTTCTGTTTTTGGGCTTGATAGTTGGATTTTTTTCTTTTATTATTCTTGCAATCTCAACATTTTACATTTTGGCAACCAGTAGATTCAAAAAAGGATTTATCAATCTACTTGTATTCATTGGCATGACTTTTATATACTTTATAATAATCTCATTTTTTGTTTTTGGAAAAACAGTAATGATAAGTAACGAAAATGGAGTAACAACAAAAATCGAAAGAAACATGATTACCGGAAAATCCGACACAACCATAGTTGAACCAAATCATAATTAGAAAATAACGACAAAAAGTTGTGCGATTTTTGAAACAAGGCAACACAACATATAAACTAATCTCTTAACAACTCATATCAAACAGGTATAAGGCACGTTACCATTTCATTATCCAATTGGAGGTAGACAGCAAACACATGCTAATAAACTGATTATTCAAACAATATATCATCCAACATTTTTCTCGGGTAAAAATTTCCAGTAGCGACGAGGCATGTGGTTTTTCTGGCACTTTAAATTTAACCGATCCATAATGGTGATATTCCGGCAATAGCCCGACCACATTCGCTGATACATTGCTTCTCCCTCCTCAAGCATATCGGATCTCACCTTGCTATCGGCCACATTAAATGCCTTATACTGAATGGTTACCTCATCAACACTTTGCAGGTTGTAATAAAAACCATAATCGCGTTTCACATCGTAAATCAGCCATTTCTGGTCGGCAAAGCGGTCTTTAAAATGCCGCAATATCATAGGCAATACATCGTATCGGGGCTTTATTCCCGAAAAATATATTCCGTCTTTTGTTAGTTGAAAACGAACAAACTCGAGCATCCTAGCGGCTTCTTGTGTTACTCTACGCGAGGCTTTTCGTATGGAAAGAATCTGTTCGTCGCCATAATTCCCGTCAACCGGTATTGGCGAGGAAAACGACAAACGTGCAAAATGCAGCAATTGCATTTCAATGCCTTTCTCTGCGGATAAAAAAGCAAGGAAAGGCAATTGATTGATATTACGAGTAAGTTTTTTCTGCCAGCTACTCCAAACCCTGCGCGAGTGCTCCAAATTGGTCGCTACAGATACAGTATCGTAAAACAGCGCCGATTGGAATTTTTCTTCGGGACAAATATCCGTTGGGGTAAGCTTATTTGCATAACAATCGAACACTACACTCAAAAAACCCTCGAAAGTACCATCGTAAAGCAAAATCATTGAATTATTTCTTTTGAAATTAACGACTACCAAATTATTTAGTGCGATAAAAAACGTGCCCGGTTCTTTTCCATTAAAGCAGTTGATGTTGCCGGCAAACTAAACAACGACAATTGTGTATCATTGCTTACCCTGTTTCGCTTTTGTAAGTCGGAAAGTAAAATCTGTCGTCTAAGCCTGTCGGGGGCAAAATCGTGAAAAGCAGCCGGCAAATCGTTATTTACAATAAAGTATTGAGCACGTTTCATCACCACGCCAATTTTCTTCAGGTTTGTCGATGTTAGTCGTCCGAACCGTCGTGCCTGAACAATGCGCTGCGCCGACTGTACACCAATTCCGGGAACGCGCAAAATCATTTCGTAGTCGGCGGAATTCACATCCACCGGGTAGAGATGATAATTTCGAAGTGCATACGCCAGTTTGGGGTCAAGCTCCAAATCGAGAAAAGGATGCTCGTCTGTCACAATCTCGTCGGCTCTGAACTTATAAAAACGCATCAGCCAGTCGCTCTGATATAAGCGGTTTTCGCGAACCAGCGGAGGTGTTTTCAAAGTAGGAAGTCGCTTATCGTATTCATTTACGGGCAGATAACCCGAATAATACACCCGTTTAAGTTGTTGATTGTTATACAGATTTGTAGCCAACGAAAGAATTTGCCGGTCGGTTTCGGGCGAAGCACCAACAATTAACTGCGTGCTTTGCCCGGCAGGAACAAAAGCCTTCACCTTGCTATATTTCCTTCGCTCTTCGGAATACTGCATAATCCCCTCTTTAATGAGCCCCATAGGCTGAATAATACTCTCGTGGTTTTTTTCGGGTGCCAAACGTTTTAACTCATGATTGGTCGGGATTTCAATATTCACGCTCATCCGGTCGACATACAAACCGGCCTCGTGAATCAACTCCCGGCTGGCACCAGGTATTGCCTTTAAATGAATATACCCGTTGTAGCGCTGTTCAATCCGAAGTTTTTTGGCAACCAACATCATACGTTCCATAGTATAATCGGGACTTTTAATCACCCCCGAACTCAAAAACAAGCCTTCGATATAGTTGCGACGATAAAAACCAATAGTAATATCAACCAGCTCGTCGGGTGTTAGCGTAGCACGCGGTCGGTCGTTACTTCGACGGTTAACACAATACGCACAATCGTAAATACAATAATTTGTCATCAGCACTTTCAGCAAGCTTACACACCGTCCGTCGGCAGTAAAACTGTGGCATATCCCACAATTTACTGCGTTACCAATTCCCTTCCCTTCATTACGGCGGCTGCTTCCACTCGACGAACAGGAAACATCGTACTTCGCCGAATCGGCTAATATATTTAGTTTTTTCTGGACTTTTTCATTCATAATCAATCTGCCATCATAAATCAACACACAAACATACTAATAATATTAGCATATTATTGGATTAGGCAAAAACATTTTTCTATATAGTTCTACTTTACCAAATTAAGTTTTCTTATAATATCTGTCAATATCCGCTTGTCTTTTTTGATGCCTGATTCGAATATGTTCCA
>JAFGVU010000141.1 GCA_016937855.1 Bacteroidales bacterium
ATTAGCAAAAAGAACAAACGGTTTAAAGCTGCTCTTGATGTCAAATATAGAGAAATGTTGCTTGGCTTTTAAATGCGGTTGCCCTGTATAGAAAACTAACGTACTTTTGTTATTAATAAAAAAATATTAATTTTAATGCCATTATCAAATTAATATGTAACCTAATAAAACCAAGTGAACATGAAAAATCTCCTCGTAACATTATTGATTAGTGTACTTATAGTATTTACAGTAAAGGCACAAAAACAATTAACCGCCGAACAAATTCCCGACACCTTGTTTGGTGAATACGCGAACAAATATGGTAATTGGGATTTTGACTTTAATCCCGAATTCTTTAACCTTACTAATTATCCATGGGCTTCTGTACAAGGAGCTACTGTTGAGGACAACACATACAAACTTAACCTAAAGGCATTTGATAAGGAAGAAGGAGATTATACTGTTACTGTAAAACAAATTGCCCGTGATACCATTCAAATTTCAGACTTGAAAGACACATCTGTCTATTACACATACACACGTGTGAGCCCCGATAGGATAAAGTACCCGCCACTGTCGAGCATATTGGAAAAAATTAAAGGAAAATGGTACTATACCGATGGCTCAAACAAAATGTACCTCGATTTTAAAGATGACCACTTAGTTGCACCCGACGGCAATTGGTATTACCGCACATACTCTTTTTATGACAACTGGATGCCCCAGCTTAATGTAGCCGGCCCTGATGATAATGGGGGCTTTCTTCATTTGTACGATATGGTTGAAAACTACATGAGCATCGAGTTTACAAACGATGGATATCATAAAGTGAAAAGGTACAGTGATATTCCCGATGAACCGAGTATTGCTTTAAATGAATTGCCATTTCCGATTGATGGCAAATGGTATAGCTGCGTAGATGACAGCCCTGTTCAATTTGAAGGATATTTTTTAAATCCGGGTACAAAAAGGATGCTTGCCCAAAAGCTGACGAAAGATAATAATATGATTATCATTAAGTTCATCGAAAATGATATTGCAAAAACCTTTCGCATTAAACAAACTGATGATTCAAATTACATGCGATTAATTGATGATAAAGGAACATGCTCGATATATAGAAATAAGAAAAAACTTGCTGCCGGGATGCCGGTCAATCCAAATGTTATTGGTAACTGGTTTAACCTGGAAACCGGAAATATGCAGGCAAGTATTCTGGAGGGAAACCTGAATATTGATGGAAAAGATTATACATATAACAAGATATTGTTCGATGGACAAAACTACAAGTTCTACAACAACAAAACGTTTCAGGCTTCGCTGCAAAAACTAAGTGAAAATAATATTGCTTTAACCATAACGGGCAATAAGCAAACTATATATTTAAAGAAGGGCTCCGGGCTTCCTGCTTATGTCGTTTTAGATAAGCTTCCCGATGATGTATATCAAAACTGGCTACATCCTGTTACGGGCGAATGGTTGGCCGGATTTATGGACAGTAAAGTCATTTATAAAGCAAAGAACTGGCAATATGATAAAATAGAATTCAACCCAAAGGGCGAATACTGTGTGCATTTAAAGGGCGCAGATGCTGTTTGCAGCAAAGGTGAAAATGGAGAAGAACTATGTAAATTGGTTGAACGCCATGATTCAATTCTGTTTACATTAAAAAACAGTTCTTATACCTTCAAGCTAAATGATTATGATGATATTTCCCTGGTTAATTCATTTCAGGAAGTTGATTACCAACCTACAGCCCAATTGCCCGAACCCAAAACGGGCACAGCAGTGCTACATGTACAATATTTAGGAAATGTACAAGATGTAGCAGGGAATACGATTAAAGCATCCACCAACAATCCCTGGTTTATGGATCAATTGTCTTATTCTGCTACTTTTAACGATAAAGGTTACGCGATGTTGGAAGTGCCCATGGCACAAGCACAGCCGGTATATGCTACCTTAAAAAACTATGGCCGCGTGTTTTTAAGCCCGGGCGACACCTTGTATGCAGCCTTCGATGGAGCATGGGCAGCAAGGCTCGAGAATTTAATTTGGATGGGTAAAAATGCACAAATTAACTACGACCTATGCCAGTACGAAACAAAGTTCTGGGGGATGGCTGAATTCTCCAATGAAAGTGAAAATATTTTAAACAGTCCTATTGATGAATACAAGCAAGCAAGGGCAGCAATAACCGATAAAATCCGAAACAGGGATAAAGATTATTTCAAGGAAAATAGTTGTTCTCCAGGTTTTATTGAATTAACGGAAATTGGCAACCAGGTAGAGGAATGGAATGATTGTATGCGTTATCGTTGGTTATCTGAAAGATCCCGTAGTCGCACCACACAATTACCGTCAGAATATTTCGATTTTCTGAAAAAAATCGATTACACCAACAAAAAATACTGGTATTCCGAAAACATGGCGTGGTTCTTATCCGAAGTAAACAGCTGGTTGTCATCGGCCAATCAATCTGAACCAATTTCTATTTCGGTTAATGATGTTATTGAAGATATGCTAAGCAGCAATCTCGAGATGCCCGATTCTACAAAAGAAGCCATGCAGGTTGTTTTAGATCATCAAAAAACTAAACTTGGAGATAAGCTAATTTCAGATATAATACAGGAACTATATAAAAGTTTTAGCAATGAAATTGACTCTGTTGCTGCTTCAATGAAGAATACGGATGATTCTTTTCTCATTAATTTTCTTCGTAAAAATCAAACCACATATAATGCTGAGGAGTTTGAAATTATTGAAAATTGGTTGAATAAATCAAGTAATATCTTTACAAAAGATGTCCAAAATCTGGTAAACGATAATATAAACGCATACTTTGAAGAGGTAAGAAGCCAAAAGTCTATTGAAAATCTTAAATTAATTAATGCATCAGAAGAAACAAAAGAGTTGTTTAAAATCATGATGTCTCTCAGGGAGTTTAACAATACCCTTGATGGTATGAATGAAAAAAGCATAAGGGAAAGTTATGCCGGACTGCAAAAGCTGGAAATTCCTTCTTCGGTGCTTGATATGGTCAATCAGAAATACAACGAAACCCTCGAAATTATTGCCCAGCCAATGCCGGGCGATGTAAACCTCGAAACAGTTGCCCCGGGAAGTGCCGATGAGTTTATGGCTAAACTTGCACAAAAACACAAAGGAAAAGTTGTGTATATCGATGTTTGGGCGCCATGGTGTGGCCCTTGCAAAAGTGAACTTCAATATGCCCCTGCACTTAAAAAGCAATTTAAGGGGAAAGATGTTGTGTTTGTATATATATGTGGTAGTGGCGAAAAAGATGCATGGGAAAATTGCATCAAGCAATATAAAGTAAACGGCGATCATTATTATATTGAAGCAAAAGCATACAGCGAACTACAAAAGAAATATTCGATAAGTGGTATCCCGCATTTTATGATAATGGATAAACAAGGTAAAATTGTTGAAAATAAATCGAGCCGCCCAAGCAATCTTAATGAAACTACAAGCAAACTTAACTCGTACCTCTAACTGGGTAAATGGCACTGTTGAACAATTATTTGCATGCATGAGATACTAAGCGGAATAATTTTTGATTACGATTTTAAGTACCATAAAACTTAAAAATCATGAAAAACTTAATTCTATTTCTGGTGCTAATGATTTTTTCTCTTAGCACTTATTCTCAATACGAGAGGTCACAACTTACAACCGAAGAGTTCAACAAGCAAATAGAATCTCTGCTCGAGAATAAAAAGATTCTAAAAAAAGTAGCCCTAAAGAATGATTTTGATGAATTAACCGTTTATGTAGATTGTAATAAGTATGATTATTTATGTAGAGAAGAACCTTTTTCGAACCAAAAGTATAATGCTCATTATACTTTCTTTTATTGGGATAAAGAAAGCATCTTTTTTAATATTACAGACTCAATGCCACGCATGGAATTGATAAATATTAAAACCGGAGCTAAAAATATTGACATCGAACTAATAACCCGGACAAGCGACAGAAAAGAGTACTTCATTCAAATGAGACTGGTTGATTTTGACGACGAGAAGAATGAAGAAATACCGCCCAAAATTGAGAAAATAAACATCAGCAAGATAAAAAAGATATAAAGTAGCCTAAAGACTTTCATTTATACACTAATATTTATCTACCACTCGTTGTGCTATGCATAATGAGTGGTAGATATGTTTTGTTTGGTGTTTAAACAACATTTTAGCCGTTTTTCATCCTGTGATTAGACCTTTTTCATACCATCATCCTTTCAATCTGATGAAGTTTAACGATAGATTTGCATTCAAATTATTGTTAAACTCTTAAATCAAATAGTATGAAAACCCGAATAGCTTGTTTGACCATTTTGGTGTTATTTTCTTCATTAGCAATCTTTGGTCAGGACCAAATGGCCGAAAGTTTATTTAAAAGCCAGGAGACTAAAGTGAACCTTAAAAGAACAATACGATTAGAAAATGATTCAGACATCGAAGACGTTGTAGTAACAATTGATAAAAAAACAGAACGATTTGAATTAATGATTAGTAGTTCGTTAACCCACGGTATCCTCTCAATGGAACTTTACGATCCGGAAAATTCGAAACTGGAAAATTTCACTATCGGAACGGCATTAAACTCGCAAAAAAAGGAAACGGTTAATGGAAATATCCGAAAATCATTTTACGATCCCCTGTTAGGTGATTGGAGAATTAAAATAATTCCAAAAAATGCAACTGCAAATATTAGTATACAAACAGCACTTTCTGCAAATGATTATTATCTTCATGTCCCTGAAACTTTCTCTCCAAAAGGGAACAATGATGGTGATATTTTAAAAATAGAAGCTAAAAATATATCGGATACTATTAGTTTTACAATTTTTGATAAGTTTGGTAGTGTGGTATATGAATCTCATAATATCGATGAAGGCTGGAACGGCACAACCAATGGCGAACTTCAACCAACTGGTACATATTTATATGTAATCCGTGCAAAAAATTTATTTGGTTACGAGGTATTGAAAAATGGAATAATCAAACTATCAAACGATTAAACCATTAATTTGACAATAGATTTAAGCTGTATAGGTACATTAAAATAGCAATCAATGAATTTTCAGCCTTTAAAATACCTTTTTGTATGTCTTATTTTGCTTTTGGTAAAGCCACACAATGGTGATGCGCAACATAATTCAACAGCTCACATTTCGGGGACACTTATTGTAGATGATACCTGGTATTCAGAGATTTATCTTTCGCATATTCCCGCTTTCGAAGATATGTACCGGATGTCAAATGAAATGATAATTGCGAAAGCATCTATCGACAGCACCGGTTTTTTTGAGTTCATCCTTAACTTCCTTCCTGCGAATAATAACTTATATCGATTACATATTGTAAAAAAAGGAAATCCGGCGGCAATGCTCATTATTGGAGGAAAGGATGAAAACCACTTGTTTTTTATTGCAAACAGATTCTCTGATATTGAAATCTCATCTGTATTATCCTATCCGCCTTTTAGAAATGTTGTTTTTAAAAATTCACCCGAAAATGAAAGTTTTCAAGAGATTAACAATTTAGTTTTTAAAACCGATAGCGTCTTATCGGAAAGTCGATCGGCTAAACGAGATTTAATAAAAAGAAATCTCGAGAAGGAATTGTTTCAAATAGCCGATACATCGAACACATTTTTAGTAGCACTTTATGCCATTTATAACAACAATTTTCAATCAAATTTTGCGTCAAACATTTCGTTCTATAAGGCCTTTTTAAAAAAATGGAAAAACAATAAAAATCCATATTATAAATCGTTTAAGCAGAAAATACCTGCAAATACAAGCCCGTCAAAATACCTGGTTCTGGCAATCGTGTTTATTGTATTTCTGGCAGCACTTTTCAAATACAACAGGGGCAACAAAAAGCTCAAAAAGTTGAAAAAACTAAGTGTTCAGGAACGAAATATTTTTGAGATGCTGCAAAAAGGTGCTTCCAATCAGGAAATTTCAGAACATTTCAACATAGGTGTTAGCACTGTAAAGTCACATGTAAGCAGTATATATTCAAAACTAAATATAAAATCGAGAAAGGATGCTATAAATCTTAAGGGTTTGTAAGCAAATAGATTGAACTAAAATTTTATCCAATTTATTGGTGAACTAAAACGAGCATATATATGATTAGAACGATAAGTAATTCAACCATTTTCAGAAAATTTTATTTCACACTATTTTCTATCCTGATTTTTGCTCAAATAAGTATTTGTCAAAATACCGATAAAAAGTTTGCTCATTATTTAGGGGTGAATTCTTTTGGTTGCGAGTCTGGAGTGTATTTGGGACCGTATTATTCGTTGTCAGGATCCTTGGCCGAATTTGACATCGGAGTTTCAATACCGTTAATGAATCACAATGGACAGAAACCATATGGGATTGGACAATTTTTTGATTTTAAAATCTATCCGAACAAACACAAAAATAAATTGAACCTATTTTTTACTTATAATATGAACAATGTAATGATGGATAGGGGGAAGACTTATGAATATCTTTATGGAGGGACAAGTCGTTTTGGAAAAACATATTATACTGAGCATTTAATTGGATATGGGTTTGATTACAATTTTTTGAAGCGAATAAATTTTTTCACTTCGGTTGCGATGGGAATGTATAGCGAGTGGGTAATATTTGATAATCGTATTATGTCTTCTCCAAAAGACTATAATTTTATGATTAAATTTGGACTTGAATATAGAATCAGATAACAAGTAAATGACACATAAGCCTTTATGGACAAGCTTTGTTGTTGAGTTGAAAAATATATAAAATGATAGGGGAATAGTCGACTCCGACAACTCTGACTGCATTGGGGGAGGGAGGTATGGTGTGCCATCGTAAAGATAATTTAGATGAAAATAAAGATTCACAATAGTAACGACACCAAAATTGCCGAAGTAACTTCGGACGTTTATATCATAAATAAGTTTGAAGATGGATTAGACTTATTAGGAAACCTTTATTACCAGGGTTTTGATAAAATTATCGTACACCAGAAAAACATAACGCCTGATTTTTTTGATTTAAAAAACGGAATGGCCGGTGAAATACTACAAAAGTTTTCCAATTATCGTGTCAGATTGGCTATTGTTGGCGATTTTTCTATCTATACAAGCAAAAGCCTGAATGATTTTATCTTTGAAAGCAACAAAGGCCGGCAAATCAACTTTGTATCGACATGCACCGATGCAATAAAAATGCTATCAAACAAATGAATAAAAACAAACCTCAATATAATTAATGCGTAGTTTTATGCTCATATAAATAAGTTAGCAGCAAGGCAAATCCGATGCCGTTACAAAGTTTTTTTATGATATGTTAATTATTGTTTTGTGGTAATATATTATTGTTTTACGATATTTTTATTAGATTTGAATAAATTTAAAATAAAAACCTTCGATTATGAAAAACTCTCTTTTGTTCAAATCATTGATTGATATCTTTTTCTTACTCCATGTAATAGGACTAATTGCATTATTTATGAGGATTCCATTAGGTTTTATACCAGTTAAAAATATGGAGCCATTACATTTGAGCGGATGGATACTCCTAATTATTAACTGTATTGTATATATAATTTTTCTGCGAGGATTATTCTTTCTACGAAAAATTGCCAGAGAATTCTTGCTAAACAAGACTCTTACAAAGATTGTCGTAAACTCTATGAAAATTACTGGTAATCAATTTACCCTTGCTGGGTTGATTTCATTAATAATAATTCTAACAGAGAAATTATTTGATTTACATATTGAGACGATTCCAAAATCATTTTCAATAACTCCATTTTTTTTAATAATTGTAGGACTATTTTTTACTATTCAGAGTCAAACATTACTGAAAGCAATTAAAATAAAGGACGAAAATGATTTGATGGTATAATTATGGCAATAACAATAAATCTTGACATGATGCTTGTTAAACGAAAAATGAAAAGTTATGAGTTGGCAAGACAAATTGGAATAACGAGTGCAAATTTATCTATTTTGAAATCAGGAAAAGCAAAAGCAATTAGATTATCAACTCTAGATACAATTTGCAAAGTTTTAGAGTGTCAACCTGGAGATATATTAGAGTATATTAACGATTGAAAATAAAGCCCAGTGGCTAACAGCAAAATATAATTAATTGCGGTTTCGGTGCTGATAATCAACATTATCACCCGCACCGGCCTCGGTGCTTTTCGACAGGAAAACACCACGCAATCCGCAACTAATCATATTTGCGGAACGTTAGGCTTTATTTTAGGAAAACCGAAAATCAGTCAATTAATTGTATTTTGAATTAAATCCATTACCTTTGATACTATCATATGATACTATCAATACTTAAATAAATGAAACCACCGTATAAAATAACTGGAACGATTTTAAAATTGGTTGCTTCGATTTCTGAGAAAATTGGAGAAGTAAATTCTACTCATTTAAACAAACCACCGACAGAATTAAGAAAGAAAAACAGGATTAAAACAATTCACTCATCGCTTGAAATTGAAGGAAATACATTGACCATTGAGCAAATAACTGCAATCATTGAAAATAAAAGAGTAATTGGATCTAAAAAAGATATTCTTGAAGTTAAAAATGCAATTGCTGTTTATGACTATATAGACAACCTGAATCCTTATAAATTTGAATCATTCTGTGAGGCTCACGGAATTTTAATGAACGGACTTATTGAATCAGCTGGAAAACTTAGAAGCAAATCTGTTGGAATTGTTAAAGGCACAGAGGTTGCTCACATTGCTCCACCCAGCGAAATGCTCAAACCGTTAATGAAAGACCTGTTTGACTATATAAAAAATAACGAAGATTTAGTTTTAATTAAAAGTTGTGTATTCCACTATGAGATGGAATTTATTCACCCATTTATGGACGGGAATGGTAGAATGGGTAGATTATGGCAAACGCTGATATTAAAAGACTCTTATCCTGTTTTTGAATTTTTACCAATTGAGACTTTAATAAAAGAAAGACAGGAATTGTATTATGAATCACTTGGAAAATCAGATA